>JAJBAY010000007.1 GCA_020532515.1 Candidatus Cloacimonadota bacterium
GACAAAGCATTTGACAAAATTGCCCCCTTTATCAGCTTGGGCATATCGGGATTTTTCCCAGTGGGAGATTTACATTGAATATTATAAACCAGAAGACGGGATGGATTGAAGTGATCTGTGGCAGCATGTTCAGCGGCAAGACTGAAGAGCTGATTCGCAGGATCCGCAGAGCTGAATATGCCAGGCAAAAAGTGATAGTCTTCAAGCCTATTATAGATGACCGTTATGACAAAAACAACATTGTTTCGCATTCAAATATGCAGGCTCCCTCGATACCGATCGACGAAGTATCCGAAATCTATACCCATCTGCGCGAAGATACTCAGATCATCGCCATAGACGAGGCGCAGTTTTTTGACGAATCCATAGTGGGCATTTGCAATGACCTGGCGGATCAGGGCTATCGGGTGATAGTTGCCGGTCTGGATCAGGATTACAAGGGCAATCCTTTTGGCAGCATCCCGCAGCTTTTAGCTATCGCAGAATACGTGACCAAGAATCTGGCTATATGTATGAAATGCGGCAATCCCGCAAACCGTACCCAGCGCACCGTCCATCAAAATGGACAGATCCTGGTAGGCTCCACGGAATCTTATGAAGCCCGTTGCCGAAACTGCCATGAGGTTCTGGATTGATGGCCAATCCCATGAGCTCGATCCTGCTACGCTCTATCATAAACCTCATTGCTATATATGGCTACGTCATCCTGGCCCGGGTGATCGCCTCTTGGGTTATCCAGGATCCGAACAGCCAGATATTCCGCTTTTTATACGCAGTTACAGAGCCCATTTTGGGCCCCATTCGGAACATAATGCCAAACATGGGACTTGATTTTTCGCCCATCGTGGCTTATCTTCTCTTAAATATCCTGCGCAAGATCTTAATCAGCATTTTATAAATTAGGAGGAACGCATGCCTTTATTCCCCTTGGACATAAGACATCAAGAGTTTTCCGGACAGATGTTCGGGTACAGCAAAAAAGAGGTTCGTGCCTTTTTGGAGCAAATGGCAGATGAGCTGGAAGACCGGCTCAAGTTTCAGGAACGCGAGATTGCAAGACGCGAACAGCAGCAGTATGAGGTGAAACAGGAAGCGGTTTCGGCATCCTCTGCAGTGGAAGACCTCAAACGCAGGGAAGAGCTCATTAGCCGCACGCTCGTCTTTGCCGAAAAGACGAAGGCAGATATCATCGCAAACGCCCGCAAGGAAGCGGAAAACATCATCCACGAATCCGAATTGAAGGCCAAACGCGCCATCAATGAGGCCAAGCATCACCTCAGCATGCTGGAGCACCAATATCTGTCTATCAAAGAGCAAAAGCGGCAATTTCTCATGCAATTCAGGGTGGAATTGCAGAGTTTTCAGGATCGCATCAGCAAAGACCCCTTGCTCAGCAAAGACAGCGAGCAACTGATGGATGGCGAATTTAAACAGATAAAAGAAGAAATAGTGCACAAAGCACCGGAGACAGACAACAGATGACATATATAGAAACTGCAAATTGGCTGAAAGAACGCCTGCCTCGGATGCCCCAGATCGGGATCATTCTGGGTACCGGACTCAGCGATCTGGCTGATGAATTTGAGATTTTGAAGACCATCCCCTACCAGGATATCCCCGGCTTTGTGAAAAGCACCGCGCCTTCGCACAAAGGCAATCTGATCCTGGCCAATATATCCGGAAAAGCCGTGCTGCTCATGCAGGGGCGCTTTCATTTTTATGAGGGGCACCCCATGACCAAGGTGGTTTTCCCCACCCGCGTAATGGCAGCTTTGGGCATCAAGACTTTGATCGTGACCAATGCCGCGGGCAGCCTGCGCAAAGAGCTTCCCCCTGGCAGCATCGTCCGCATTACCGACCACATCAATTTCATGGGTATAAATCCCTTGGTAGGTGAGAACTTTGAGGCTTTGGGAGAGCGTTTCCCTTCCATGAATGAGCTTTATGATCCAGAGTATGGCAAGATCTGTGATGACTATGCCAAAAAGAGCAAGATAAAGACCTTTACCGGCGTCTATTTGGCGGTGAGCGGTCCCAGCCTGGAAACCAAGGCAGAATGCGCAGCTTTCGCCTCCTGGGGTGCAGATCTGGCAGGTATGTCCACCGTGCCGGAGGTAATCGTGGCACGCCATGCTGGCATCAGGGTCCTGGCTTATTCGATCGTGACCAATTATAGCAACCTCTTCCACTCACTCGCGCACTCTCAGGAAGAGATCAGACACCATGCCGGGGTCGCTTCCGGAAAATTAAAGCAAGTCCTTACAGAGTTCATAGCCAGACTTGCATAGTTTTTTATTGACATAAGAGGCTACTTTTTATTACATGGAATGTCAGTGATAAAAAGAGATGAGATTAGGAGATAAATATGGCTGAAAAGAAACTTTCCGCTGAAAAGCTGAAGTTCTTTGAAGATCTGATTCGTGCAGAGCTCAAAGAAAGCATGGCCTATATAGAGAGCATCACCAAAGAACAGAGTGTGGGATCGCGTGAAAGCAGTGGAGATCTTTCATCTTATGCTTATCATCAGGCCGATCAAGGATCCGACACACAATCCATGGAACATTCTGTGATGATGATGGAAACCGAGCGCGAGAAGATTCGCAATCTGAATGATGCCATGCGCCGTCTGCATGACGGACGTTTTGGCTTTTGCGAGATGTGTGGGGAAGAGATTCTTTCCGCACGCTTGCAGATGATCCCTTATGCTACTCTCTGCATAGATTGCAAAGAGAAGATGGAGACCAAAAAGCGCAAACAAAGGCGCTGATTTATGAAGACTAAACTCAAGCTTGCCCCGGCTTACCTGATCATGATGATCGTACTTTTGGCTGATCAAATCACCAAACTGATTGTACGCATGAATATTGAGCTATTTGATAGCGTGCCCGTGCTGGCAAATATCTTTGGCGACACTTTCCTTTTTACCCATGTAAATAACACTGGAGCGGCCTTCAGCCTGGGATTTTCCAGCGATGTGGCAAACCGCGTGTTTTTTATCGCCACTACCTGCCTGGCTCTGATCTTTATCGTCTATCTGCTGCATCAAAGCACCCACCGTATCCAGGTGGTGGCTTTTGGTTTAGTGATGGGCGGCGCGCTGGGAAACCTGATCGATCGCATTATCTTGGGTGGAGTTACAGATTTTATCAATGTGGACTTTCCCGATTTCATCATGCATCGCTTTCCAATCTTCAATATAGCTGATAGCTGCATCTTTATCGCTGTCTGTCTTTTGATCATAGATCTATTTTTTATCAAAACTGCTCCAGTAGCCAAAGCTGAACCAGAGGCACAGGGGCAAAATCTGCAAGATATATATACCAAGGAGATATAAATGAAAAGAATCCTTATCATTATTTTAGCCCTTACATTGTCCGCCGGACTGATGGCTCAGCTTACGTGCTATCAGATCCAATATACGGACAATCCCAACGGCAATTCGCCATATAATGGACAATCCGTTACCGTTCAAGGTATCGTGACTGCCAGAAGACCTAATGCTGCTTTTTACATTGGTGACGCCGGGGGAGGCCCTTGGAGCGGACTTTACGTGTTTCATGCTAATACCAGCAATCTGGTGGAAGTGGGTGACATGGTGAAGCTCACCGGAACCGTGACAGAATATAACGGCCTCACCGAGCTTACAAACGTAACCGCAAGTGAGGTATTGTCTGGTAACAATCCTGTCCCTATCACTTCTATTTCCACAGCCGATCTACCCCTTGGCGGGAGCGTTGGTGAGCCATACGAAGGTGTCATGGTGCGCTTCAACAACGTTCAGATCAAAAGCACCATGGATAACTACGGCGTGTATAAGATAGCGGACAGCAGCAATGTGCAGACCAGTGTTGATGATACTCTTTATCCTCCTCAAGCCTCGCAAATCGTGGTGGGCGAATGGTGGAGCCAGATTCAAGGCGTGGTAGATTATTTCTCCGGCGCCGGTGGCTACAGACTCCTGCCCCGCAACGCCAATGATATGATCAAAGTGGACGACGTGAGCCATGCCAGCGTCAGAATCGGCAGCGAATCCAACGCGATCATGAATCAGATCAATACCCTGAATGTCTATACCAGCAAGCTGAAAAGTGAGTGGGGTATCCGCGAATATGAAATGAAATTCCGCATAGATTCCAGCCAGGTCTTGTATCAGGGCTTTGAAATCTCCGGAAGCCTGAGTATGTTCAATCCCATCCAGACTATTTCTGCAAATGGTGACACCATTACCCTGCATTATGGCGGGCAGGATAGCCTGGTCTCGGAAACAGATGATGGCGTCTTGATCAAGCTCAAATTCGAGCCTAAGGTTTATGGTGATTTGGTGATCCATCTGGATAAATTCCGTTATGATAATGTAAATATCAATTCTTTGTTCGATGGCAAGCTGATGGTCAAGATCACCAACAACGTAGCTTATCTGAGCATAGGAAACGAATCAAACAATAAAAACATCTTTGATCCCTCAATGAATGAAAAGATAAATATAGAATTCGGGACCAAAACTGGCTTTTTGGCCCGGGCCTTGATTCGCATATACGACGCTCAAGGTAGATTGGTGGCCACTCCTGTACATCAGAATTTCACGTCCCCAACCGGCATTGAACGCACCAGCTGGAATGGACGTGACAGCAATATGAAGCTGCTGCCTCCAGGTCTGTATTACTGCCATGCCGAAGTGAGCAATCGCGAGACCGGTACAAGATCTAACACTGTGCAACCCATCGTGATCAAATCACGTCTGAAATAGGGAGTAAAAAATGAAGAAAATAATATTACTTAGCCTGATCCTGATTCCCTGCGCTCTGCTCTTGGGAGTATATGATGATTACCAAAGCTCCGCTCGCGCTCGCGGTATGGGTGGCGCTTTTGTGGGCGTCGCAAACGACGTGAACACCATCTTCTTCAATCCTGCCGGATTGGCCGATCTGGGCTATGAAGCCAAAGTCGGTTTTGCCCAATTAAATGGCGAGAAATTCTCTGAGTATAAAACCTTGGCTTTGGGTGCAAAATTGCCCAAATGGTTTGGAACTCTGGGCGTCGGAGTCCGCATGCTGGACGTGGACTTTGAAGACACCACGCTTTTGGGAGAGCAAATCTTTAGCCTATCCCATGCCATCACTCTCCAGGAAGATATCCATTCCACCATTAATTTCGGCTATAATGTGAATTACTACAATCTCGGCTTTGACGACGACGATAGTGACGATGCCTTTGGCTTTGATCTGGGTGTTACTGCACTGCTGCATACCCGCACCAAGCTCGGTTTTGCCATCACCAATCTGGGTAAAGCCAAGATGGGATTTGAGAATCAGATCAAGCTGCCCAGCACCATGGCTATGGGACTTTCCTACATGCCTTATGATGGCGTAACCACTTCCCTCGAAGTCAAAAAGGACTTTGCCGAAAGCACCGAGTTTATGGGCGGCGTGGAAGCAAGGCTCTTTGAGCCCCTGTATCTACGTTTTGGCGTGCATCAAAACCCAGCCACCTACAGCGCTGGTGCCACCTTTGTTGTTGAAGGCATCAGCCTGGATTATGCCTTTACTTACCATTCTGTACTCAATCCAACCCACTACCTGAATCTGGGTTACAAGTTTTAGAGAGGATTTATAGCAATGGCTGGTTTAAGTCGTTTCATGCCCGCTTTTATCCCTTTGATGTTCGAAGTCTTCAGACACTTCAAAAGAGATCTGAGTCACAACGATAGCATCAGGAAAACCGACAAATCTGTTGAAAAGATGGCAACCATAGAACACATGCTGGTGCGTCTGGAACGTAAGATCCAGCATAACCGGGAAACTTATATAAAGATAGCGAATAGAGTAACGCTCTGGCTGATCATAAATTCCGCGTTACTCGTCACGATCTTGATCAAGCTATTCTTTTTTTAAAGCGATTTGACGTTTTAAGGTTTTAACGTTTTAACGATGGGGCGGACTCTGGTTCCGCCCTTTGCTTTAGCTTGGCAATTGGTCGGCAATTTGGTAGCTTTTATAGAACGCAGATCGGGCGGATTATACGGATTGATTGATTAGATTGATTGGATTAAAGATTTTGGGAGCTCAAGTTTATCGTAGTGGCGGACTCCTGTTCCGCCTACTAATCCCCGCTTCCCCGGCCCATCTGCCTTCAACTTGCTTTTATCATGTCTTCGACTCGAGATGACTCGAATTCTCAAGTCAACTCGAGTCAAAGATGAATCGAAAGCAAGTCCAAGGACAAAGCAAGCCGGCAAATGCATCTACAAACGAAACCAGCCCCGAAACCTCCATCACTTAAGAGCGTCTTCAATCCAATAAATCCAATCAATCCGCCCGATCTGCGTTCTATAATCAAGTTCAGAAACCCCACTTTTGTTTTTTGACTTGACACCTACAGCCTCCCAATTTGTTTTACTCAGTAAAAGGGGAGATCATGATACGCAAATACCAAGCTTTACTCAGGACATACCGAAATAGGATAAATATTGGCATAGCTTTAAGAGCTATCGTCGGCAGCGCTCTGCTCTTTGGCTGTGGCGTGCATCTGTATTTTATCCTCTGGCTGATCCTGGGCGCCTATTCTCCCGCTTTGATTTATGCCAATATTGCGATTCGTGCAGCTTTGGCACTCACCATCATCTTTATTATCTGGATGGCGTATCGTGATCTCTGGGGCTTTGGCAGGTTGACCCGCTATCTGGATGCCCGACACGGTCTTGCGGATGATCTATACCAAAACACTTGGGAGCTCTGGCAAGAAAAGGGAGAAAATCCCATCACCACAGCTCTCCTGAGCTCTGCGACCAAGCGCTTGGATGAAAATACTTACAAAGTCCCCAAGGTCTTTGGTGGACGCAATATCATCTTGATTATACTGGTGGGTCTGGCTTTTGGCAGTTTCTGGTATTTTCAAAAAGCGGATTTTAGCATAGCTTTTCGGCAGTTTTATACCAACAAAGCCCCCAAGATCATTTATAAAGAAGATATCATCCTCAGCCCGGGCAATATTACTATCGGCAAGAATCAACAAGTTTTGATTAAGATCGATGCTCCTGACCCACGGCTAAAGCACCGGCTGTATTTCCGCACTGGTGAATCCTGGCGCGAGCTTGGCCTTTCCCAGAATAGCTATCTCTTTTCCAGGCTGGAGGGTAGCATTGAATACTATGCGGAAAATGAAATCACCAAAAGCCCGATCTACAAGATCAAAGTATTGGACGAGCCCATTGTCCGCAGGTGGCAGGTGACTTACGACTATCCGGCTTACACGGGAATTCCAGATTTTTCGGATAGCCTCAGCTATGGCAATATCGAGGCTTATCAGGGCACTAAAGTAACCCTCAAAATTCAGGGCAATATTCCTCTGAAGAGGGCCAGCATGGTCTTTTCTGATGCCAGCCGCAAAGACCTTTCACCAATGGATGCCACGAACTTTATCACTCAACTCACCTTGACGAATCCCGATCAATGGTATCTGGAAATCGAAGATGAATTGGGACGCAAATCCCGGCCCGAGGAAAAGCAGATTCGCATCTTGCCGGATGACCCACCCCAGATTCGGATTATCTTCCCTGGCGAGGATCTGACCCTGAACCAAAACCTGATGCTGCCTCTTATCATCAGTGCAAACGATGATTTTGGCCTGGCCAATTTTAGCCTGCACTATCAAATCAACGCTAAAGAGCCCGTAGCCGTAAACATTCAAAACGTGATTCCCAGTAAACTTTATAACACAGACTATCTGTGGAATATGAATCCTCTGGACCTCTTTCCCGGTGACGTGGTAACATATTGGGTGGAAATCTACGACAACGCACCCACGCCTCAAAAAGGCGTCAGTACGCGCTATCGTGCCCGCTTCCCCTCGATCGAAGAAATCTATGCCGAGATCGAAAGTCAGGAAAACATTCGTAAAGACGAGCTCAGCACTGCTCTGAAGGAAAGCGAGAAGATTCAAGAGCGTTTTGAACAAAAAAGACGCGAATTGCTCAAAGACCCCACTTTGGAGTGGGAAGATAAAAAGCAATTGGAAGACATTCTGCAAAATCAACAGGACCTCGCCGAACAGGTGGAAAATATCGCCGATAGCTTCCAGGATCTGATCGATAAAATGCAGGCCAATAGCACCCTCTCTCAAGATACCTTGCAAAAGATGATGAAGATACAGGAGCTGATGCAGGAGATTGCCAACGAGGATCTCTTGAAAGCCATGCGCGACATGGAAAAGGCAATGCAGAATGTGAGTCCGGAAGATCTGCGCAAGGCTATGGAAAACTTCAAGTTCTCCATGGAGGACTTTGCCAAAAAGATAGAGCAGACCCTGGCGCTTTTGGAAAGCATCAAAAATGAGCAGGCGGTGCAAAAAGCCCTGCAGATTTCCGAAGAAATGGAGAAGATGCAAAAAGCTTTGAGCGAGAAAACCGCAGATAAAGCGCAAGACAATCAAAAACTGGCTGATGAACAAGGGCAGATTTCAGATAAATACGAGAACCTGCAAAAGGAACTGGAAGCCTTGAAAAAGCAATTGGCCAGCGATCCTAAGGCCAGTAAGATGTTGGAAGAATTGCTGAAAGACATGAAGCAAAGCAAGGCTGATCAGGATATGAAAGACTCTCAGCAAGCCCTGGAATCTAATAAACGGTCTCAGTCCCAGCAGTCCCAAGGCGAAGCTCTGGAAAAGCTGCGTCGCTTTACTCTGAAACTTGCCGCCATGAAGGAATCCATGAGCTCTGGCTCCCAAGGCGAGATGATGCAGGCCATAGGGCAGGCCATCCGCGAGCTTTTGATTTTCTCCAAAGAACACGAAGATACGAAATCGCGCTATGAAAACGATCCTTACCCGCTGGTGCCAGAACTGATAGCGGCTTATGAAGGCCTGCAAATATCACTGAATCAACTCTTTCGCAAACCGCAAGTGAGCATGGTGCTACCCCCTAAGTTTTACATCGATTTGACCAGCACAAATAAGGCCTACCGGGATATCTTTGGCGTGCTGGGACAGGCCTATACTCCCAATATTCGCAAAGAATTGGACGCGGTGCAGCAAGGCCTGAATCTCATGGCTTATGACCTCATGCTGGCACAGCAGAATGCTTCTTCCGGAGGTGGGGGAGGCGGTGGCATGGAATCTTTGATGCAAATGCTGGGGCAAATGGGGCAAGAGCAGATGGCGATCAACATGCTTACCGAACAGCTGATGATGCAAATGCAGGCCCAAGGCGGTAAGATGAGTCCTGCAATGCAGGATCAAATTCAAAAGCTGGCTTCGGATCAGGAGCGTCTGGCAGAAAACCTCAAACGTGCCCTGCAGCAGGATCCTGAAGCCCAAAAACAAGGTAACGCCATTAAACAGATCATTGAAGAAGCAGAATCGGTAGCCCGTAATCTGCGGCAAAACCGCTTTGATCCTGCCATCATGAAACAGCAGGAGAATATCCTCAGCCGGCTCTTGGATGCCCAGAGATCGATCACAAAGCGGGATACCAGTGAGCGTAGAAAGGCTGAGAGCAGCACTGGCTTACCATCTGCAGATCAGATTAAGGCGGTGGATTATGATGCCCTCAGGCGCGCCATGATGCTGGATGATGGCTTTAAGAACTATCCCCGGGAATATCAGCAGCTCATCATGGAATACCTCAAAATCTTACAGGAAGGAGGCCAGTAATGCGCAAAGTGCTACTGACTCTGCTTTTAATGCTGCTGCTCCTGCCCTTGCTGGCGCAGTACGACGAACGCCAAATCCTGGTGCAGGAAGCGAATCAACACCTTGTTCGCCGTGAATATAGCCAGGCTGAAACGGTATTTTTGCAGATCCTGGAAAAATATCCGGACGATCTGAATTCGATCTTACAGCTCATGCAGATCTATCTCAATCTCTCCGCCTCCGACAAGGCCGAGGCTTTGCTGAATAAGTATCAGAGAACGCTGAACCAGCAGGTCTATACCGAACAGAGGATTCAGCTTTATATCTTGCAAGGACAGCTTGCACAGGCCTATCAGATGTCTGAAGCCTATCTGCAGCTCGGCCCTCCAAACCAGAATAAATACAGGCTTATCGCTTCCTATTTTGAGCGGCGGGCACACTTTGAATACTCGATTCAAATCTATCAAAAGGCCAGAACTGAGATAGATGCAAACCTCTTTATGCTGGAGATTGCCAATGCCAGTATGCAGCTTCAGCGCTATCCTGAAGCGCTGAAGGAATACCTGTCCTTCATGTCAAATAGCCAAAATGTGAATCTTTTTGTCAAAAACCAGATCAAGAGCATCGTCGAGCAGGACAGCAGCTTGATAACCCTTATCCGGCAGGCCGCAAAAAACTCTGAGTCGGATATCATCCTGGAGCTTTTGGCCTCTTCCTTGCTGGCAGTGAAACAGGATTCTCAGGCCATGGAAATCTATAAGCGCTTGCCCGCTACCTATATGCGTGGGTTTGCCAAAGATCAATTGAAGCTGCAAAACTATGTCTTGGCCAGAGCAGCAACCAGGCATCTTGCCGAAACCAGTTCCCAGCCCTTACAGAGGCTCGGTTTCCAATTTGAGATCGCGCAAATCTTCTATCAGGAAGCGCTGTATGACTCTTGCGCCACGGTGTTGGATGAACTTTTAGACGATCCTTTTTGGAAGGTAAGTCTGATGAATAAACGCAACAACCTCAACGTCTCTATCCTCAGGCTCAAAGCGGATAACGATCTGGCCAGGGGCGTGAATCTGGTTCAGGTCCGGCAGCTTTTGCAAGATACCAAGCAGTATTCGACCCAGGCCTTGGTGAATCAGGAATTGGATCTGGATCTGGCTCGCCTGTCTATCCTGAGCTTTGATTATCGTGGGGCTGAGGCAGCTTTGCAAAGGGTGCAGGTTCCGCAGCTCCTGGAAAAACGTGACTATCTCTATTTTCTCTCTGCCTTTATGCAGATTCAGAGCACTCATGCGGATTCTCTGATGCATGAATATATGCTGAAGCATCCGGGTGGAGATTTTGCCAATGACATCATCTATCTGAATATGCTCAGCATAGGCTTGGATGATGCCCAGAAGGGCAGTTTCGCGCAGAGCATCAGAGAACTGCAACTCTTTAAGAAAGCGGGAATCGATAGCCTCAAGATTCTCTTTGATGCCACCGGCGATGAAGAGCTGCTGCTGCTGGCGATCGAATGGGCGATAGGCCTGAACGATAATCAGCGTGCGGCAAAGCTTTTGGAACATGTGTTTACCGATGCACTCGCTGCCGAATATGCCCAATATCTGGGCTTGGCCTTGATCTCAGATCGCAAGGCAGAGATAGACCTGGCCAAAGAGTTTCTCAAAAGCAAACCCAACAGTATTTTCTCACCCCGATTCCGCCAGGTGATCTCTCGCCAGGCAATGTCACAAGTGAATATTTAACGAAATGGAGCACCAATGAATATCCTGAAGTCTTATACCTTTGATGATGTACTGCTGTTGCCCAAACACTCTACCGTACTGCCTGCCACTGTGGAGCTGGGCACCAAGCTCACCAAGAACATCACTCTCAAAATCCCCATGCTTTCTGCTGCGATGGATACCGTAACCGAAGCGGAAACAGCCATTGCCATCGCCCGTGAAGGCGGCCTGGGAGTGATCCACAAAAACATGAGTATCGAGCAGCAAGCCAGCCAGGTACGTCTCGTCAAGCGGGCTGAAAGCGGAGTGATCTCAAACCCCTATACGATCTCGCCTGAGGATGAACTATCCCGGGTAATCGAGCTCAAAGAAATGTATAGGGTGGGCGGATTTCCCGTGGTCGAAAACGGTCTTTTAGTGGGAATTCTGACCAATCGTGATATTCGCTTTGAAACCAATATGAAGCGCAAAGTCAAGGAGCTGATGACTCCCAAGGCCCAGCTGATCACGGCTGAAGAAGGCGTTTCCTGGGACGATGCCATTGTGCTGCTGCAAAAGAACCGCATTGAAAAGCTGCTCTTGATCGATGGTGGGGGCAGCCTGAAAGGCATGATCACCGTGCGTGACATCATGAAGCGGCAGAACTTCCCAGAAGCCGTGCAGGATGAGAGGAATCGCCTGCTCGTAGCTGCCGGAATCGGTGTAACCGGAGACTATCTGGAGCGCGCTCAGGAGCTGTATAATGCCGGAGTGGATCTGATCGTGATCGATACCGCACATGGTCATCATATCCACATCAAGGAAGCCCTGGCCAAAGTCAAAGCTCAGACCAAAGCCGAAGTTATGGCGGGAAATATAGCCACCGCCGAGGCTTGTAAGTATCTCATCGACAATGGAGCGGATGCAGTAAAGGTAGGCATTGGACCGGGTTCGATCTGCACCACCAGAATCGTGGCAGGCATAGGAGTTCCCCAGCTTTCGGCAATCATGAATTGTGCCGAAGAAGCTGCCAAAGCCGGCATCAGCATCATCGCCGATGGTGGCATAAAATACTCTGGTGACATCGTCAAGGCCTTGGCAGGAGGAGCTGCAGCAGTGATGATTGGCTCCCTCTTTGCCGGTTGTGACGAGAGCCCAGGAGAATCCATTATCTACAATGGCCGCCGCTTCAAGAGCTATCGCGGCATGGGCTCCATCGGAGCCATGAAGATGGGTAGCAAAGACCGCTATTTCCAGACGACTTCCGATGAAAACAAGTTTGTGGCCGAAGGCATCGAAGGCATGGTGCCATACAAAGGTCCACTCAAAGACTATATCTATCAGCTCATTGGCGGCCTGCGCAGCGGCATGGGATACATTGGCGCCAAAGACCTGCAGGCCTTACGCCAAAACGCTGAATTTGTGGAGATTACTCCCGCAGGACTTAAGGAATCCCATCCTCACGATGTGCGCATTACCAAAGAAACTCCAAACTATCAAAGCGGAAATTGAGCCCGCAAATAAGGCCCTGCTTGCGGCCTTTCTCTACCATCTAAAAGTGGAAAGAGGCATGGCGGCAAACAGCATTGAGGCTTATGAAGGGGATATCTCAGATTTCCTGGTCTTTGATCCCAAAGCGGCAGAGGACTATCTGCCGGATGACCTTGTGCAGTACTTTCTGGCTCTGCAAGAGCTGGGTATGCAAAACACCTCCATGGCCCGCAAGCGCGTGGCGCTCAAGCAGTTCTTTGATTATCTTTTGATCTCAGATTACCCCATCAAGCTGGATTTTGATCTCGTGCCCACCATCAAGATAGACAGCTATTTGCCGGATACGATCTCAGTGGAAGAGATGAAAGAGCTTTTGGATTCCCTGCCCATGGACACCAGCCTCAGCTTTCGCAACAAGGTGATGATGGAGCTGCTCTATGCCACCGGCATACGCGTTTCAGAGCTTTTGGGGCTCACGATCCACGATATCTATTTTGATGAAGTGATGATCCTGGTGCGGGGTAAAGGCAGCAAACAGCGCTATGTGCCCTATCTGAAGTCCTTGAATCCCCTGCTCACTACCTATTTGAACCTGCACCGCAATATTCTGCTCAAAGAAAAGCGGAGCGACATGCTCTTTCTAAACCGCTTTGGGGGAGGGCTCTCCCGTATGGGCTTTTGGAAGATCCTGCGCCAGGCTTGCATCAAGGCTGGAATCAAGCGGGATGTGAGTCCCCATACCTTTCGGCATTCCTTTGCCACTCATCTTTTGGAGGCGGGAGTAGGCCTGCGAATCGTGCAAAGCCTGCTCGGACACTCCAGCATCAATACCACCCAGATCTACACCCATGTGGATACGCGCTGGCTCATCGAAACTCACCGGCAGTATCATCCCCGGGCGTAGTTCAATATAATATAGAAATACAGGAGATAAAATGAAACAGATCATCTTAGCAATCAGCTTACTACTTTTGCTCACCATCTTTGGTTGCGGCAAATCCCAAGGCAATTTAGAAAAGGTCAGTGTGACCCTGGATTGGACGCCAAACACAAACCACACCGGGCTTTATGTGGCCCAGGAACTTGGATTTTTCACCGAGGAAGGCCTTGAGGTGATGATTCTTCAGCCCGGGCAGAGTATTACGGATCAGATAGTAGCCACAGGCAAGAGCCATTTTGGCGTGAGCTATCAGGAAAACGTGATCCGGGCCCGCAGCGAAGGCATCCCTTTGGTTAGTATCGCTGCTGTGATCCAGCACAATACTTCCGGTTTTGCTTCCTTGAAAGAGGCGAATATCAAGTCCGTAAAGGATTTTGAAGGCAAGCGCTACGGCAGCTGGGACAGCCCGTCCGAGCTCGCCATCCTGAAGAATGTCATGGATAAAGCCGGTGCAGATTTCAACAAGGTAAAGGTAATCTCGGGCATCTATGACTTCTTTTCCACCATCGGCAAAGACGCTGATTTTGAGTGGATATATTACGGTTGGGATGGTGTGATCGCAGCTCAGCGCGGTGTGGAGATCAATTACATCCCGCTAAAAGACCTGAATCCCGTCTTTGATTACTACACCCCTGTCTTGATCAGCAGTGAGGACTATCTGAAGGACAATGCCCAGACTACCAAAAAGTTCCTCAAAGCCGTGAAAAAGGGCTATGAATACTGCATAGCAGAGCCTGAAAAAGCTGCGGATATCTTGATCAAACACGTTCCCGAGCTAAATAGCGAGCAGGTGAAAGCCAGCTTGAGCTATCTCGCTGATCAGTATCAGGCCGAAGCTGCCTATTGGGGCATGCAACAGTCTGAGGTCTGGCAGAGCTTTACGAATTGGATGAGTGATGAAAAACTGATCTCAAAACCCATAAGCATAGACCAGGCCTTTACAAACGAGTATTTGCAGCCCTGATGAGCATCCTTTCTGCCACCGGTTTGAAGAAGTCCTATCTCTTCAAGGGCGCCATCTCCACAGTGCTGAACGACATCAATCTGAGCCTTGAGCAAGGCGAATTTGTCAGCATTGTGGGCGCCAGCGGCTGTGGCAAGACCACCTTATTGGAGCTTTTTGCCGGAATCACTCTGCCGGATAGTGGCAGCATCTATTATCAGGGAGAGGAGATTACGGGCAGAGCTGGCTATCTGGGCTATATGCCTCAAAACGATCTACTTTTTCCCTGGCTCAAGGTGATCGACAACGTCCTCTTGCCCTGCCGCATCAAAGGCCTGGATATCAAAGCTGAAAGGCAGAAAGCCTTGCAATTGCTTCCCGTTTTTGGCCTGGAAAGCTATGCTGAATATCTGCCCTGGCAGCTTTCCGGTGGCCTCAGACAAAGAGTGGCTCTGGCTCGAACTTGCATGACGGGCTCCAAAGTCTGGCTTTTGGATGAGCCATTGGCGAATCTGGATGCTTTGACCCGCAGTTCCTTGCAGGATTGGATCGGCGAGGTGGTGCAGAGACTACAGCTTACCGTGCTCTTGGTAACTCATGATATCGATGAAGCCATCAAATTGTCGGACCGGGTGGAAGTGATGAAAGCAGGACTTTTCCAAGGTGGCTTACAGATTCCCAAAGCTACGGATGAAGCCCAGCTAAAACAGCTAAAAACCCAGATCAGTAAGCTACTATAGCAACTATACCTGGACATTAAAAAAGCCGTTGCACCATCAGATGCAACGGCTTTGTCTTATAGTCTTTTAAAACTCTAATTTTAAAGATGTACCAATTGCATAGTTTTTGGTACTGTCATCATCGTCACGAACACCAAAAGCACCATAGACCTGCATATTCAGTAGATCGCGAATCAAGCCAACTTCCATTCCCGCATTTACTTCCATGCCCAGATCGGTGAGAAAGCCTGCTGCACCAAAGACGCTGAGTCTTTCATGAAGCGGAACTTTGACGTTTCCAACCAGGCTGGCAAAGAGCTCTGAGTTTTCTTGATATGGAGTGTCCCAATATAGTTGGAGGCCATCATGATGCTTGCCTATACCATAAATGTAAAGCCCATTTTGATACCAGGGGCTGATGGTGGTAAGGCCGTTTTCGGTGGCTACCAGGAGGTCTGCGCCCAGTTCAAAGGTATTCATATTCAGCTTCGCTTTCAATGCTCCACCAAGACCTGACTCATTGTCATCTTTATACATCTGAAGATCTATGAAAGCTGTTGCATCCAAGCTCAAGGCATCTTTTTCCATGCTGAGATAAGGCATAAGGGTTAAATTTCGGTAGTCCGCCTTCTCATAGTTCCCAAACATCAGATAAGCACCAATTTTCATCTCTGAATCCATCAAGGCATGCAGTATGAACTCATCGCTATCATCCTGCTTGGTCTTATCATGTTCTCTCATTTTCATCCAGATGAATTCGGTATTCAGCTTGTCACCAAAGGTTTTCTGGAGCTTAAGTCCGGAAAAGTAATCATCCATTACCAGGCCCATAGGGTCTGCCCAATACATCTGACCCACACTGATTCTGGCAGCCATGGCATCAATGAGATAATCCAGATAAACTTCTGTGACGCGGATGCTTTCGCCAGTGCTGATGCCACCACCGTCATTGCCCCACACGGTATCGCCAATTTCCACGGCAAGCCGGAAATTCAGGTTCTTGTGAAATTGAGAATCAAGGCCGAGATTCAGCTTGTTATCAACGTGGCCACCATCTTTTTCGAAATCATCATTATAAATGGCAGCGCGGGTTCTGTTTTCTCCGCTGAGGTCAAATTCTATTGCTGATAATCCCGCGATCAGCATGAGTGGGATAAGTAGAAGGATTAGTTTTTTCATTATTTAGACTCCTATTTTTTCTATATTCAGTTATATATAATAGTTTAAACAAATTTCCTGATTAAGCAAGCGCAAGCTTAGATGTCGATATTATTCAGGCCAAGTTCTTTTTGCATCACGCGTATATCCTTGGCCAGATTTGGGACAATATGGATGCCTTTCTGTTTTACTTGCAGCTCGTTCTCATATTCCTTTTCACCGGCTACCCAGATGCGATCCCGTCCTGGAAAGAGTTCTGAAGCCTGCAATTGCTTGCAGATATCTGTGCTGATTCTTTTGAAATCTTCCAGTTCGGTAAAGAAATCGATATTGATGGCCAGGAAGAAATGTCCCAGGCGATAAGGCGCTGGTTTACCATCCTGGTCCTGTCCCCAGAGGCCATTCAGATAGCTGCCATTTTGCAGGGCAGCGGAAAGGATTTCCACCATCATACCCAGGCCGTAACCTTTGTGGCTTCCGGTTACTTCTTCGGTGCCACCCAAAGGCAGCATGCTGGCGCTTTGATCCACCAGATCTTTCAAGAGCTTTTGCGTATCTGTCTGAGGTTCACCTTGGCGATTGATAGCCCAATAGGGCGGGGTGGGCTTTTCTTCCCGGGCATATTGCTCTACCTTGCCACGCTGCGAGATGGAGGTGGCGGCATCATAGATAAAGGGATAGGGAAGGTTTGTCGGTGCACCGAAACAGATGGGATTGGTCCCCAGCATCGGAGCTACGCCATTGGTAGGGCAGATCGAGGGGCGGGCATTGGTAAAAGTAAGCCCGATCATATCTTGCTTTGTAGCCATATCGGCATAGTAACCGCAGATCCCGTAATGGGTGGAATTGCGCACGGCTACAGAGCCCAGGCCGTAAAGCTTTGCCTTATCGATGGCCTCTTGCATGGCTTTGTGTGCGATCACATGTCCCATTCCGTGATTGCCATCCCACACTGCTGTGGCATAGCGGTCTTTGATGATGTCGATCTTGGTCTCAGGGCTTTGTATGCCCAGTTTGATGCGATCATAATACATCTTCAGCCGGCCAATGCCATGGGATTCGATCCCTCGCAGGTCGCTTGCGATCAGCACATCAGCGCAGATTTTGGCATCCTCTAAGGGGACGCCGATCTTATTAAAGACCGCAATCATAAATTCGTGCATTTGCTGTACAGGTAGATACATCATGAGTTTACTCCTTCGTTAAAGATTACTGCGTGCAGAGGCGGGAAACCATTGAAACAGATTGAGGAATAGCTTCGGGTATAGGCTCCCGTGGTAAAGATATATACCCTATCACCAGCTTGGGTGTTTTCGGGCATGTGGTACCTATAGTTTTCATAGAGAACGTCCATACTGTCACAAGTCGGCCCGGCCAGGATGATCTCATCTCCCAAGCCTTCGCCTTCAAAATAAATAGGGAATTTGATGGATTCGTCGATAGTCTCGATCAAACCGCCAAATTTCCCGATATCCAAATAGACCCATTGATACATGTTATTCTTGGATTTACGGCTGATATTAATCACTTCTGCCACGATAATGCCGGCATCAGCGGTCAGAGACCTGCCGGGTTCCAGGATGATGTGAGGCATTTTATTACCGAAATCCTCTTCGATGAAGCGCATGATCTCAGTGGCGTATTCCTCCACGGAAAAGGTGGGATCCACATAGCTGGCGGGAAATCCACCGCCCAGATTCAGCACTTGCAGTTCGATGCCATCTTCTGCCACAGCGTCGTAGAGATATTTGCATCTGGCGATGGCGTCATCCCATTGGCCGATATCGCGCTGCTGTGAGCCCACATGAAAGGAGAGCCCGTAAGGCTCCAGACCCAAATCCCGCGCTTGCAGGATGAGGTTATAGATGATGTCGGCATGGGCACCAAATTTCCGGGAAAGAGGCCAGTCCGCACCTGTCCCTTCCGTCAAGATCCTGAAAAACACTCTGGCTTGTGGCGCTGCCTCGGCTATATTGAGCAGGTCGGACTCGCTATCGGTAGAGAAAAGCCGCACGCCTTTGTCATACAAGTAAGCAATGTCGCTTTTCTTTTTTATGGTATTGCCAAAGCTGATTCTTTTGGGCCCAACGCCCAAGCTCAGCATCAAATCCAACTCATAACGGGAGGCAATATCAAAGTGTGCCCCCTTGTCTTTGAGCAATCTCAGGATTTCCGGCATGGGATTTGCCTTCACGGCATAATAAAGATCCGCGTTAGGGAAATTTGCGCTCAATTCATCATATTTACGCTCGATCAAGCTGGTATCCATCACCAGGAGCGGAGTGGGCATGTCCTGAACAAATTTCTTGATCTGAGCAAATCTTGAAGGCTCTATATAGCGTTCAAGAGGAAAAGAATAAGGTTCTCTATACATGGCGTTTCCTCTGTAACAAGTATTGGGCACAGATTCTCAGAGGGCTCTATTATGTCAAATGAATATCGCTACAGGCATTCCCGCTTTTTTTAATCGAACCCGATTTTGATTCTTTCTTCAGCCTCTCTATCACGTGACTTGCACTAGTCTTTCTGTATAGCTTGCCGTAGAGATGACGTGGAGATAAGAGGATATTTTCCTACTATCTCCACGTCATCTCTACGGCAATAAATGGGAGAGGGTAGTCTGGGCAGAAATCGAGAACAGGCCAAAATTGGATTTTGTAAAAATAAATAGCTGTAAAGCAAAGGTTTCTCTTGACACCTTTCAGGGGGATGTATATTTTAGTTTTAGAGCTTAAATGTTCGTGCCTCTACGCATCAGCATCAAGGAGCTAAAATGACTTACGACGAGACCTGTCCTATCTTTTCTCGAATGAAGAGCCCTGCAATTGTTATACAGCAATTTCTGCAGCAGATACTCGTCAGCCTTATTTTGCCAACCAATCTCAAGAATCCCCCAAGGGAGGAGAGACCATGAAACGTTTATTAATCGTGGTGCTGTTCATCTTAAGCCTACAGCTATGCTTTGCTGTCAGGATTGCTCAGGATGAGTTTTTTGGAAGAGAGATGCCCACAAAGAGTTCTCTCAAGCTGGTGAAAAGTGAAGCAGATCCTCACAATCAGCTCCGTTTATCTGATCTTTATCCTGAACAAGCTGCTGCAAATCCCAGAGAAGAGGGAGATCCTCCCACAAACCTCACTGCCACAGTACAAGACAACGATGTACAGCTCAGTTGGCATTCTCCCGAGGGACCGCCTCCGGCCTTGCTGGAAGAAAGTTTCGAGGGCTATCAGGATTTTAGCCGCACATTTGCTCCCTGGGTAGTGCAGGACCTGGATCTCTCTACCACTTATGGCTATACGGAAGTCAATTGGCCTGGCTCCAGCCTTCCTATGGCTTACATGATCTTCAATCCAGCTACCACCACTCCGCCGATTCCCAATTTTAACGCCCACAGCGGCAATAAGTTTGCTGCCAGCTTTGCCGCTGTCACTCCTCCCAACAACGACTGGATGATTTCGCCCCAGATCGAGGTTCAGGCCGGTTGTCATCTGTATTTCTGGGCCAAAACCTTTCTTGGCGATTACGGACTGGAGCGCTTCAAGGTGGGAGTTTCCACAGGCAGCAGCAGTCCTGCAGATTTTACCATCATCAGTGGTGCAAATTATGTTGAGGCTCCCGAAGCCTGGACGCTGTATAGCTATGATCTCTCTGCTTATGCCGGTCAGAATATCCGCTTTGGCATCCAGTGTTTATCAAACGATGCATTTATCTTCTGTGTGGACGATGTTTGGGTAAGCGAAACTCCACCTGAGAGCTATCACAGCCGTGACCTGCTGGGTTACAAGGTCTATCGTGATGGCGTAATGATCGCCACTATCAGCAATCCTGCCACCGTCTCCTACGTGGATACTGATTTGCCCAATGGAGATTATCTCTATGGTGTAACTGCCGTTTACAGCGGAGGAGAATCCCCAGCCGCCACAATAAACATAAATGTGAACTATTTCCTGACTACGGTAATATTTGAAGACGGCTTTGAAAGCTACCCGGATTTTGCCACTGTGATGAGTCCCTGGACCTTGATAGATAATGATCACGGTCCTACCTATATTCTTACGCAATACACTTATCCCGGCATGACTACAGCTATGGCTTACATGGCGTTCAATCCCTCTGCTACCACGCCTCCCATAGCATACTATATGCCCGCCTACGCAGGAGATAAGATGGCTGCCTGCTATTCCGCCTGGAATGGTCCCAACGATGATTGGCTGGTTACTCCCAGAATCAATCTGGGAGAAAACAGCAGCTTTAGATTCTATGCCAGAAGCCATAGTTCGGATCATTTGGGCCGTCTGGAGCGTTTCCGCGTGGGCGTAAGTACCCTGGACCACATTGATCCACAGGGTTTCACCTATCTTACAGGTCCGAATAGCAATGATTACGTACAGCCTCCCCCAAACTGGACACAGTACTCTTACGATCTTTCTGCTTACGATAATCAGAGCGTGTATATCGTTATCCGCTGTATATCTGATGATACCTGGGCCTTGTACGTGGATGATTTCAGCGTACACAGTTCGCAAGGAGGCTATGATGAAGATCCCTTTGGCGGACCTGTGATCTTGCCCAGTAGCATGAGTGTGGCGGCTGCGGTTACGGTAAATGGCCAGCAAGCCAGCAGTGGTGACGTAGTGGCGGCCTTTGTGAATGTGAATGGTGCTCCACAGCTGCGTGGAAAGGGGATCATAAATACACAATACGGAATTCCGGGTTGCACGCTACAAGTGTACACCGCCATCAGCGATGAAATAGTGTATTTCAAGCTCTGGCAAAGGAGCACTGAAGAGCTATTTAATTCTGCTGGCACCCTAAGCTCTATGATAGGCGGCAGCGCAGGCAGTTGGCCAAACGATCCTATCTACATAGATACATATACCTCAGCCTCACAAAACATTCTGCTCAGACCGGGCTGGAATCTTGTTTCTCTGGCTGTGGCTCCTGCGGATTGCTCTTTGCAGAATCTTCTCTATCCTTTCGCAAATAGTGTGCTTCAGGTGAAGGGCATCCAGGGCGTATATGTTCCTGGAAATCCATACTCCAGTCTTACAGCTATTCAGCCAGGAGAGGCTTACCTCATTCAGGTGACTGCCCTCTGTGAATGGTCTGTATCTGGAATCCGGATTCCTTACAATACTCCGATATCCCTGGTTGAGGGCTGGAACCTCTCTGCCTATTTTCCCGAAAATGAAATGCCGGTAGCTGAGGCGCTGATGGGCATCTCTGCCTGGCTACTTCAAGTGAAGGGCAAAGATGGCGTATATATCCCCGGGAATCCCTATTCCACGCTGAACACCATGTACCCCGGTAAAGGATATTGGATCAATATCAGTGGTGACCACCAGCTCATCTATCCCAATTCTGCCAAAGGTTTGCTTGCAGACACTCAAGTAAAATCTACGGTAGAGGTAGAGGAGCTCCCTCTCAGCATGGTGCTTTTGGCAAGATGCGACTCTGCTGAGGCCGGAGATATCCTCATCGCCAGGGTGGAGGGTGAATTGCGTGGAGCCCAGGAACTTGTAGCCCCGGAAGGATTCCCTGCAGCGCTGCTGCAAATCTATCTCAATGAGGCTGAAGAAGAGATCAGCTTGTGGCTCAGAAAGCCTGATGGCACCGAGCTTCCCATTGCGGAAAAATTGAACGGCAGAGCGGGCCAAGATCTGGGCAACTATCCTTCTTTCGTATCACTCCAGCCTCTGGCCGAGCCTGGCGATGCTCCCGGACTGCCTACCAGGCTTGTCTCCTGCTATCCCAATCCCTTCAATCCCAGCACCACGATCTCCTTTACTATAGCCGAAGATAATACCCCCGTAAGCGTGAGGGTTTACAATCTGCGCGGACAGCTGATCTCCAAGCTCGCAGAGTCTGAATATCCCAAGGGTGCTCATCAGATAGTCTTTGATGCTACAGGCCACCAGGGCAGCAGCCTGAGCTCGGGAGTTTACCTGGTCCAGCTAAAGGCAGGAAGCTATCATCAGACTGCCAAAGTGATGTTATCAAAATGATCATAATAAAAGAGTTCCGGTGTCTGCAGGGAAGCATGTGTCTTAAGCTATATCCCTCTGTGCTGCAAAGATATCAAATTAATGTATCAGCTCTTTCTGGAGGAAAGATGAAAAAGCTTCTTTTGCTTAGCCTCTGCTTCTGTCTGCTTATCGGCTTTGCCTTTGCCAAACCGATGTCTTTCGATAATGGCAGAAAGCCGTTGGACAGTCCTATGTCCCGGCCTCATTTGCGGCAGAACAGGACAGCTCCTGACTACAGTTTTACCCGCGCTCCCATCTCTCTGCTGACCAGCTATTACGATTATATGATAGGGAGCTATAACTCATTGCCCCTTCGTGTGATTCCGGATGCGGCAGGCGGCGGATATTTTCTCACTTATCATGGCAAGCGTACTGTCACTGGCATGCGCCGGGCTTTCTTTGCACATCTAGATGCAAACGGAAGCTTGCAGACCGGCAGTGAGATCAGCACTGAGTATCGCGGCGAAGGATATCCCGCCCTGGACGTGGATCCGGTATCAGGAAAACCCCTGTACGCCTGGCATGCCAATGCCGATACCGATCCCGAATATGAAGTAGAGTTCACTTCCGATGCCTTTATAATTGGAATTCCCGGTCTCTTCAATGAGATCCAGGTGCCCATTGACAACCCCTTGGTAATTCTGATAGCAGGAGCTGTGGCTTCTTCAAACAATGAATTCATCTGGCCCAGCCTCCAAATCGGACCATCCCCTATACTGGGCAAGCGCAGAGCATATATTGCCGCGCGAAACTCTGTATCACACCATTCCAACTCAAATCCCAGTGAGAACATCCTCCTCGCTTTTGCCGATTTTAATGAGGCTATGATTGAGGGAGGAACCCCGCTGGTCTGGAGCTACAGCTCTATTCCCGAAATGGATGTATGGAACCACGGTCAAGGTGATTACCGCCGTCCCTTTTACTCTCTCACCACAGACAACCTGGGCAATGTCTATTATGCTGGATATCATACTGCTTACATCAATAACTATGTCCCAATTGATGAGCCTGATCTGGATGTCTTTATGTGCCCAAATTACGGTCAAGGCACCTGGACCCGCGTTAGCGATTATAGCCACATCCCTACCTGGAACCCTCCTGCCATCCCTGGCGGCAGTGTTTTCTTTACGGATAATGACGGTGTGCCTTATACTTCTGAAGAAATCCACTGGGGTCTGGTCAATTCCAGCCACTTGAATGCAGTTAGCTCTGGCGATGGCAAGATCATCTTCCCTGCACTTTTCAGTATCAATGATGATGCAGGTAGCTACTTTCGAGATTTTCATACTGTAAAAGCCGTGATCTATGATACTCTGGAAGGTGAATATACCATCAAGGATATCTATCCCCAGAAGAATCCGGAGGACAACTTTAATGAAACGTTCACTCCCTGGGACAGGCAACCGCCTTGGGGCGAGCCAGAATATTCTCAGGGTGATGATGGTGAGTTTTATCTGGATCTTGAAAAGCATTATCCTTTCCCACATTGGGACGATGAACTGCACAGTGATGCTATGATGTTTCACTACAACAATCTCAAGGTGTCAAAAGTAAATGCCCAGGGGATGATGGCTGCCGTATGGCAAGATAGCCAACGTGCCAGATGGGCAAATAAATACGACAATCCTGATTTTGCCGCCTTTGCCGATGTCCCGGAGATTTACATCTCTGTATCGCAAGACCGCGGCCAAAACTGGAGCGAGCCTATCGTGCTGAACAAAGCGGAAATCCCTGAATTTGCTGGAATCAAACCCATGTGGGTCTATCCTGCAGATTTGGTTAAGTACGTGGGCATGCAAGGCGCAAACAAGGTAGGCCGTCTCGGGCTGATGTTTTACGATGATTTCACCTGGGGCTCCAATGCCATCAATCCGCCCTCGCACCCTGTGAATGATGGTGGACGGGTGATGTTTACCGAGCTTCAGATCGTATTTCCAAACCCCATAGTTCCCGGTCATGATCCCTTTGACCAGCCTCTGGTGCTCAGCAGCAGCATGACCCTGATGGCAGGGGTATTAATAGACGGTGAGGCTGCTGCAGTTGGGGACATCCTGGCTGCGTTTGTGGATGTAGATGGACAGCCCCAGCTCCGCGGCAAAGAAACTCTGCAGCTCAATTCCGGCATCGCCGGCTGCCTGATGCAGATCTATACCGAACAAAACGCTGAAGATATTTACTTCCTGCTCTGGGATGCCAGCGCAGATCAGGTGCTTTCCGTAAACGAAAGCCTGGACAGCGTAGTGAATGGAACTGTGGGCAGTTGGCCGGATAATGTGTTCTGGCTGCATGCTGTAGGCAATTCTACATTAAATATCAGTCTGCAAAAGGGATGGAATATGTTCTCTTTGAACCTGCACCCCTTTGATACTTCCATTTCGGACATATTTAGCGATATTCGCGCCAATGTGTTGCTCGTGAAATCCCCCGATGGGGTTTACCTGCCTGATAATCCCTACAACGGCTTAAACAACCTCGTGGATGGCAGAGGCTATTGCGCCAAAATGTCTGCACCTGCCACCCTGATAGTGGAAGGTGCCCCAATAGCTGAAAGCTCTCCTATACCATTACAAGAGGGTTGGAACCTGGTGGGCTACCTTCCGCAGAACGCTCTGGAAGTATCCCCTGCGATAGCCTCCATTGCCAGCTCTCTCATTCAGATCAAAGGCGTGGAAGGCGTGTATGAACCTGGCAATCCCTATAACAGCCTCAGCACCCTCAGCCCCGGCAGGTCATATTGGATGAAGCTGGGTAGCGATATAAACCTGATCTATCCTGCCGGAAGCAGATTTGCCGGTAAAACTGCCAAAGCTCAGCCCATACCCGATGGCCTGGTTATAAAGTCCAATAGCCAAAGCATTTTGCTCGGCTTTGGGCCTGGCGTCCAAGCCGGTGATACAGTAATGGCCTTCGCAGATGGCGAATTGCGAGGATGCGCAAAAGTGCAGGAAGCAGGTGGTCATATGGGTGCCCTGCTGCAGATCTTTAGCGACAGCGCCGGTGAGCAGGTGGAGTTCAAACTCAAAAGCTCTGCTTCTGGCAATATTATCCTGCTGGAGCCCGGCCTCCAAACTGCCCCCGGCACCATCCTGGGAGACTATGCCAAAGGCGAGTATTTCATGCTGCAAGAAGGCCAGCCCGATCTACCTGAGCTGATCACCAGCCTGGGAGCGGTCTATCCCAATCCCTTCACAAAAACTACCAGCATCGCTCTCACAGTGGGCAAGGCTGAAGAAAACATCAAAGTGGAAATCTATAACCTTCGTGGCCAAAAGGTGAAAACCTTGATCCAGGACAAGCTGAGTCCCTTATCTATGAATCTGATCTGGGATGGGCAGGACGATAGCGGCCGCCAGATGGCCTCTGGCATCTATTTCTGCCGGCTAAGCCACGCCAAAGGCAGTCAAACCGTGAAGCTCATGCTTCTAAAGTGATAGAGGAGAGATGATCTCATGAAAAAGAAATATATAATCCTACTGATCCTGGTGGCTATCAGCGCTATGGCCTTTGGTACAGACCCTTGGGGTGACCCGGAAATTCTCTATAGTAGTATGACCGTGATGGCCCAAGTGAACATCAATGGCTCTCCCGCTGCTGCTGGCGATGTTCTGGGAGCTTTTGTAAACGTTCAGGGAGCGCATCAATTGCGCGGCAAAGCGATTGTGTTGGTAGTGGATGGCGTAGCAGGCTGTTTGCTGCAGATCTTCACAGAAACAGATGCAGAAGAGCTCCACTTTAGGGTCTGGGACGAAAGCCTTGGTGCCCAATTCGGTGCAGATCAGATTCTGCTCTCTGAGGTGAATGCCATTGTGGGCGAATATCCGGATAACTTGTACCAGATCAATGCCAACCATCAGCTCTTGACCGGGGACCCTTGGGAACAGCCCATGGTCCTGCCTGGAAGCATGACCCTGATGGCTCAGGTGAGCATCAATGATGCTCCTGCTACCGTGAATGATATCCTGGCAGCTTTTGTTACGGTGAATTCTGTAGAGCAATTGCGAGGTAAAGCGCCGATATCTGTGATAGGTGATGTTCCGGGTTGCCTGCTCCAGATTTTTACAGTAAGTGCCGATGAGGAGATTCGCTTCAAAGTCTGGGATTATAGCGCACAACAAATCCGTATCTGTAGCAATATCCTGCTCTCAAAGCCTGATGGCGAGGTCGGCTCCTATCCAGATAATATGTACTTTATCAATCCCGACGGAGATTATCAGCAAATTGCCCAGCCCAAGATTAGCCCCGCGGGTGGAGAATATGCCATTTCTCCGCAAATCTCTATCACTTGCGCTCAGCTCGGGGCTATCTTGCGCTACACCACAGATGGCAGCAGTCCCACTATCTCTTCTACCCTATATACCGCGCCCTTTGCTTTGCCAGAGGCTGCGACCACAAATGTAAGGGCTAAGGCCTTTTTGGACGGATGGTACCCCAGCCTGATTCAATCTGCCACCTTTCAGATCAACGGCCCTGTGGCTACTCCTGTATTCTCACCCGAACCCGGAACCTATAGCTCTTCGCGCTCTGTGAGCATTACTTGCGCCACCCCTTCGGCTCAGATTCGCTATACCACAAACGGCTCCGACCCTGGCGAAACTTCACCCCTTTATCAATATCCCATCAATCTTCCGGCTAATAGCTCTACCACTGTCAAAGCCCGGGCATTTAAACCAAATTGGGGACCCAGCAGCATTGCCACAGGCTCTTATGTGATCACGGGAACTGTGGTCAGGCCTACCTTCTCACCTTTGGGAGGGGCGTATCTGGATCCTGTGACGGTAAGCCTGCATACTATCACCACCGGAGCCCAAATCCGTTATACTACAGATGGCTCGGAGCCCAGCTCTGCTTCCACCCTGTATAGTGCCCCCCTTCAGATTAGCAGCACCTGCACTCTGAAAGCAAAAGCCTTTTTGGATGCATGGCTACCTAGCGATACTGCCATGGCGGTCTATACCATTGGCGAAAATGTAGCAGTTCCCACCTTTTCACCAGAGGCCGGCACATATCATACAGATAATCTGTATGTCCAGCTAATCTGCGCCACGCCCTCAGCTCAAATCTATTATACTCTGGATGGCACGATCCCCACTCAGAGCTCAACTCTGTACAACGCACCCATTGTTATCTCAGGGACTACCCTGGTGAGTGCTCGCGGGTATTATTTGGATTATACCCCCAGTGCTGTCGCTACAGCCCAGTACACCTATGCGGTAAGCAATCCCACAGACTATCAAACCCCAGAACTTTGCGGTATCAAAGCTGCCTACCCAAATCCTTTCCAAGATCGGCTCACCATTTCCTTGCAAGTAAAAGACTCTTCTCAGGATTATAAGTTCAAGATCTATAACGTCAAAGGCGCCTGCGTCTATACCAACACTGGCACCGCCAAAGGAAGCTTTGAGCTTTTCTGGGATGGCCGGGATGCACAAGGCACGAGGCTGCCCAGTGGAATATACCTGCTCAATCTAGTTACACAGGATCAGAAGGCTACTCGCCGGGTGATCCTGTACTAAAACAAAACCTCAGATATTATCTGGAGGAAAGATGAAAAAGCTCTTGTTACTCAGCCTTTGCTGCATGATCGGGCTGGCTTTTGCTGAAGTCCCTGATTATTACTTTACGCATGCTCCTGATGCTCTGATGACCAGCTATTACGATTACATGATTGGGAGCTACAATTCGCTGCCTCTGCGCACAATTCCGGATGCTGCAGGTGGCGGCTATCATCTCACATTTCATGCCAAAACTACCCCAACCGGTGTCCGCAGCGTGTTTCGTGCCCATGTAAACGTAGCAGGTGCCGTGACTCATTGCACTAAAATCAGCAATACCTTGCTTCCGGAAGGATATCCTGCCGTGGCTGTAGATCCGGTGAGCGGTATCCCCATGTATGCCTGGCATGCAAACGTGTATGGGGATAGCAGCCCGAAGGTCATGTTTGCATACATTCCTTTAATCAATGGCTTTCCCGACCCCATGTTCGCACCGCAGATCATTATTGATAACCCCGTCGCGGTTTCCCCCACAAACGACAATGCATTTATCTGGCCCCAAATTCAGATAGGCCCTTCGCCAAATCCCGATATGAGAAGGGTGTATGTGGCTGCCAGCAATTCAATAAGCCATGCCGCAGGCGGAATGCAGAGCCCAAACTTTATGATCGCTTATGCCGATTTTGATACCAATATGCTGACTATGGGCTATGCCTTATCCTGGAGCTATACCACTGTGCCGGAATTGGATCAGTGGAATACTGATACCCAGGCCTGGCGGCGTCCATTTCTCGCTTTTAACCTTGATAGTTCAGGCAATATCTATCTTGCGGGATATCATACCGCCTCCTATTCTAACGGTGATCTTATAGACGAACCTGACCTGGATATATTCATGTGTCCGGATTACGGTCAAGGCACCTGGACCAGTTTGACAGATCCCAGCCACATTCCTACCTGGTATCCTGAAGTCTATGAACCCTATGCCCTTACAGAAGGTTTACCTTTTCCAGAGGATGAGCTGTACTGGGCTATCATGAATTCCAGCCATTTGAATGCGGTTAGCATCGGCGCTGGCAAGATTATCTTCCCCGCCCTTTTCACGATTTGCTCAGATGCCGGTGCCTACTATCCTGCTTTTCATACCGTAAAAGCTGTGATCTATGACAGCGCGGAGGACGAATTCGCCATCAAAGAGATCTATCCCCAGAATGATCCACGAGACGACTATAATGCAGTATTTACCCCTTGGGACTGGCAGCCGCCTTGGGGTGACCCCGAATGGGTATTGGGCGATGATGGAGAATATTATCTGGATCTGGCAACACATTTTCCCTTTGCGCACTGGGACGCTTCCTTGCATGACGGTGCGATGATGAACCACTACAATAATCTCAAGGTCTCTGAAGTCAATGAACAGGGCATGATGGTGGCTGTGTGGCAGAATTCTCAGCGTGCCATGCTTTTAGCTAAATCTGCTGCCCAAAATCCTGACTTGGATGGTTTTCCAGAAATAATGATCTCTGTATCTCCCAATAGTGGCGATAACTGGAGCGAGCCCATCCGGCTCAACGGTATAGATAATCCAGCCCTGGACGGTATCACGCCCATGTGGGTCTATCCCGCAGATCTGGTAAAATACATGGGCATGCAAGGCGTAAACAAGATAGGCCGCATCGGGCTGATGTTTTACGATGATTACACTTGGGGGGCTAATGCTGTCTCTCCACCCGCCCATCCTGTGAATGATGGGGGCAGGGTGATGTTTACCGAACTGCAGATCGTATTTCCAGATTTTCCCATTGGGATAGACGATCCTACCTATGAAGTTCCGGCAGTTTGTGGCATTTCTGCAGCCTACCCCAATCCCTTCCGAGATCAGCTCAGCATTTCTCTGCAAGTAAAAGACTCCAATGAGGATTATAAGTTCAATATCTACAACGTCAAAGGGCAATTGGTTCATAGCAGTTCCGGCATCGCAAAAGGCAGTTTTGACCTGAACTGGGATGGTCGGGATGCCAAAGGCACGAGGCTTCCTTCCGGAATATACCTGCTTTCCCTTTCCACAAAAGGACAACAAGCTACACGTAAAGTAATCCTATACTAAACTTAAAATGATTCAAGAAAAGGGGAGAATATATGACTCCCCTTTTTTTATCGTAGCGCAGAACGCCGTTTCTGCGAAACCTCTATTAGCTTTGCTTCAACGCACCACGCAACTGTTTTGACTTTCCCCACTTCTGTTTTGTCTTTCATTTTTAATCTTGCCACCCTGCTTCAGATTTCCTTTTGTCTTTTCCCATCCAAGCAGGCTACAAGCTATTTCTTATCCAAAAATGAGAGTTACACAGGGGACACAAACTGCGATAGCAGTCTATCCGATCAGCGTTGCTTTTGTTTAAACTCAAAAACGACCCAGGTGAGTTCAGAACACTCTGGCTGAAAACGAGGGTGGAGGACAAGCATTGCCAGCAGGCCACAGCAGAGAAGGTCGTTTTAGAGTCAAAACAAAAGGCTTAGGCGTCAGCTTATCTAGGACGGCACACCCTCAATATTTGCACTTGTCTTTAACGGACTTTCGACTCGAGTTGACTTGAGGCTTCGAGTCAACTCGAGTCGAAGACCCGATAAAAGCAAGTCAAGGTATCAGGGAAGGCCTGGCCTTTCTCCCTTGTTTAGCTTGTTCAGGAGTAGCTGATGGTAAATGAATAAGGGCATTTCTACCCCAGAGCTAATTAGAAGGAGACTTCATATCTATACTTCTAACAATCTCTTGCCACTTGCTCTAATAGCTATGGCACCCAAAGGGGCCGTAATTATAATGGATAATACAGCCAAAGAAAGTATCAAATCTCCAGACGCTACGCCCATTGATAGTGGAACTGCTCCGATTGCTGCTTGGACGGTAGCCTTCGGTATATTCGCGAATATACAAAATAACTTTTCCTTCTTGTTTAATTCAGTTTTTATAAGAGACAATATCACCCCTATACTTCTGGCTATGAGACCTATGAAAATTAAGAGTATTCCTTTGAGACCTGCATCAAGAGCTAAAGCTACATTTACCTGAGCTCCCACTAATACAAACAACAAGATCTCGGCAAATACCCAGATTTTGCTTAGTTTTGAAGCCATTTCCTCTCCGGCTTCAGGCATCCTTTCAAATATTATAAACCCTATTGCCATTACTCCCAAAAGTCCTGCTATTTCGATTTTGGATTTAATCAATGTTTCAACTGTCGTGAGTAGAATTGCCGATCCCAGCACATAAAGAATCTTCTCAGTGGCTCTGACCTTGTATCTTCTAAATATTTTAATAAATACCAGGCCTATTATCACTCCGGCTATCACACCCAAAATAATAGAAAGTGGTATGCTAAATACCTTTACTCCTATATTTATAGATGCTCCACTGTACATTCCCATAAATATAGAAAAGACAGTGATTGCGAATACATCATCAATAGAAGATGAAGCCAGGATTAAAGCGGGGATATGCTTTTTTGTTCCAAGCTCGGTGTCCATGAATGCAAGCATTGAAGGCACTATTACTGCAGGAGATACAGCCGCTATTATGAATCCTAATATGCCTCCTTGAATAAAAGTAAAATTGAATAATTTCATGGATAGATATGCGATTGTAAGCCCTTCCAATAATCCGGGGATAAAGCTTAAGTTAAGAGCTGGTATGCCTACTTTTTCAAGATCCTTTTTATTGATTCCCAATCCTGCCCGCAGAAGAATAACTATTAAAGCTATCTTTCTGAGATCTGATGATGCTATTAAAATCACATCACTCAGTAAATCTAATCCATAAGGGCCTATTAAAACTCCAACTAATATCATGCCCAGTAAACCCGGGAGCTTGATCTTTTCAAACAATCTGTTTGCGAAGAGCCCAAGCAATATGATGATTGCTAAACTGATTGCCATATATTCATTCCTTAAAAAATAAACTCCTACAAAAGGAGGTTTTCAAATCTCTTTTTGTAGGAGTTATTAGCTTGGCGCGGTTAAGGTCAACTCCATGACCTGCAATACTCTTATGGTATCACATCGTAGATCAAATTATGTGTTTTAAAACTTTTACTGTGACGTCTCAACGGATGGTATAAATCCCAACCGATACTATGATGCTTATTTGAGAACAGCTTATGCACTCAGTTCTTGCAACTTGACTTTGGTCAAACAAGCTAGTACATGGTTTTATGTCTTTGTCTTTAGGTCAAGATCTTTTTTGAAATAGCTGTTGTTTGCGCAGGACAAAACCCTGTGGAGACAAAGAAGGTCAGTACTTTAAATGTCAAAGAATGAACTTGACATATATGGCTACGGTATCAGCTTGGGAAGCATAATGATAGAGAAGGATATCCAATGTTTATGCAAAACTACCGTCGTGAGCAAAGAGATATTGTTGACTGGGAATTGAATCTTTCCAATCAGGAAAATTACGATTGAGCTTTGAAGGAGTCATAAATGAATTTAGAGATTTATAAGCCTGGAACGGAATATTGGTTTAATGCTAAAATTCCCAGAGGGACAGCGTTATGGACATTGTTATCTGATGGGTACAAAATGGCAGCAGATATACTGGTAAAACACGTAGAAGATACGCATTCAAATCAAGATTACTTAGTTCACCCAATCAACTTTTTGCTTAGGCATAGCATCGAATTGTATTTAAAGCAGATAATATATTTTGGAACTGAGCTACTATCTCATAGTGAAAGGCAACCAAAAGGTCACAATGTATTAAATCTATGGAAAGAAGCAAGAATAATTTTGGAAGAAAGATGGCCTGATGGTGATAGAAATGTGTTAGAGAAGCATGAGAAAGTACTAAGCGAAATAAATGCAATGGACCCTTCTTCTCAGACTTTCAGATACCATATTGATTCAAAGCTGAAATCTTATCTTTTACCAGATGGTTGTACCCTGATAAGTATTAAGAACATGGCTATCATTATTTCTGAAACTGGAGAGTTTTTAGAGAACTGTGCATATGGATTGCAATGCGAGTTGGATGAAGTTATGTCTAATTATGAGTACATCACAGAGTGATTATTCAAAATGCCACTTATACATGAAAGGGGGTTTTATCGTTTAGCATTGTTGAAAATGACAATAACCCTGTATTTACACCAACCTTTGAGACGTCACTGAGATATTGTCAAGAACTATCTTTAAAAAAAGTACTCCAAATATCAAAAGCAATCCTGCGATTATGTCAAAGGATCTCACTTGTTACATCAATGTTTAGAGCCTTTTCGATATTTTGCTTGACAGTATGTCAATTCTTTTTACAGTTGCGTTGTAAACTAAAGATTCAGGAGCAGGAAATATGCCTGAGAAGCTTTATCATAAGATGCATGAGTTTGTAACCGAGCGTTTCGATTTGAACCGTGTTTTGGAGCCACTAAAGGATAATACGTGCAGCCATTTGCTGGAGATCACCGGCAAATCCGGCTCGGGGAAATCCTATCTGATAAAACCGATCATTTCCGCCCTGGAGAAGCATTACAAACGGATAGTCTATTTTACCCCGCATCCGCTTTATTTCAATCATCTCCCGGAATTGATCGAGATTATCACAGGTTTGGACGAAAACGAGCAGATGAAGATCTATGAGACTCATTACGAGAAGTTTTATACAGGCAAAAAGTATGATTTCTTCTATTATCTCACCGAATTGCTCTTGCAAAAGAAGCTGCTGGAGCCGATGGTATTGGTGATAGATGATAGCGATGTTCTGGATGCCTATTCCAGGGACTTTTTGCAATATCTGGTGCAATATGCCCAGGACGCTGCCATTCAGATTGTGGCTCTTTCGCAGAGCCATCTCTTTCCTTTCTCCCAGGTAGAATATCTACCGGCTTTGGGCGCTGAAGATTTGCAGAAGCTCCTCAGCAGCATATTCCCCAGCACGCGCTTGAGCTACATCTCAGAAGGCGAAATTCTGCACAAGATTTCCGATGGGAATCTGATGATCCTGGAGAGCATTTTTGCGGAAATGGGGGAGACTCAGCCCAAGGGTGGCTTTGACCTTAGTCCTTATTTGGAAAAGACTTACGATCCTGAAATCATCTATTTTCAGAATCTGGATGCTATCACCGGAGCTCAGAGCGAATTTCTTACTGCCATGTATATCATGGATGGTTTGGATGTGGAGCTGATCGCTGAAGCTTTGGGCCGCAAGGGCATCAAAATGGATAGGAAAGCTCTGGTGGACAAAGGTCTGCTGGCAGAAGTGGAAGAACGCTGCGTAGTACAAAAAAAGCGTGCCTTCAGCCAGTGGTTGCATGCTGATCCCCAGAGACTTAGCAAGCAATTGGTCAGCAAAATTCTTAGTTTCTTGAAAAAGAAAGAATTGGGGAGCCAGATCCGCTTGCGTCTGCATATTCATGGAGGTACATTTAGCGCCGAACTCTTTGCAGCCATGGCCCATCTCTTTGAGATTGTGAGTGATGCCGAGAGCAATCTGAAGATCAACGAATACCTGGTCTCGATCAGCACAAAACCTGAAAACAAGCTGCTTTACACGCAGAAGATGGCTGCCTGTTATGCCAATCTGGCGCAAAAGGATAAGGCAGTAGATTACTACCGGGAATGTCTGCACATCTGCACGGAGAATAACCTTCCTGCGGAAGAGACGGTTTACCATCTCTCGAAGAATCTATTTGCGGTGAATTCCAGCAGTTTTGCCCTGGAGATTATCAAAAAGTACTCTCCCGCCACCATAGACAGCTATTGGAAATCGCGCATCTTGTTGCTGAGAGCCGATATCCAGACCGAAAGTGAAGATTTTAACGAAGCCTTTGAGACTCTGGATACTGTTATGCAATCCCTGAGCGAACTCGATGATCAGCATCAGCGCTATCTCATTCAAGCCGAAGCCAAGAAGATCCGGGGTAAAATCCACTATTATATCAATGAATGGGATCAGGCCGAGGAAGCTTTCCGGGAATCTGAAACCATGTATAAGCTGGCGGATGATCACTCCGGCTTGGCCGCGATCTATAACAACCTTGGGGTGCTGTATATGTTCCAGGGCGAATGGGAGCAGAGTGAGAACTACTTTCTGCAGAGTCTGGCGCTGGAAAAAGAGGATTACAACCTCAACGGCATCTCGGTGTGCTTCAACAATCTGGGTGGCCTCATGGACGACAAAGGCGATGCTACCCGCTCGTTGTACTATCTGGAAGAAGCGCTGAAGATCCAGCGGCTGCTCTCGGAGCCCTATAACATTACCAATATATACAATAACATCGGCGTTACCATGATGGATCATGGGGATTATGCCCGCGCGGAAGATGCGCTGAAGAAATCCCTGGAAACTGCCATTGAATTCAATTTCTTCCGCAATACCATCGCCTCACTGAACAACCTGGGTGCGCTCAGCTTCAAAATGGGAGATTGGAAAGGCTCTATAGAATATTATGAAAAAGCGATCAAGCTCTCTCAAGAAAACAACTTTAGTGAGGGCCTGCTGCGCAGTTTTAACAATCTGGGCGAGGTATATGAGAAAAGCGGTGAATTGAACCTGGCTTATGATCTGTATTTCAAAGGCGTGGAGCTGCTGCCCTCGGTGAGCGATGATTATATCAAGGCGGAACTGCACGGCAATCTGGGATCTGTGCTTACCAAGCTGCACAAATTCAAGGAAGCCTATCGCTATCTGATGGAGAGTTTTGACTTCTTCAAGGCTTTGGGTGCGCGGGATAAGATCGTGGAGGGTTGCCAAAATCAGGCTTATTACTTTATCATGACCCACAATGCCGAGAGCGCAGACTATTACATCAATGAAGCGCTGAAGCTGGCCACAGAGCAGCAAAACGACTTTGAAATCGGCTGGACCTACTATCTCAAGGCACTTCTGGAACGCAAAAACCTGGAGAATGCCAAAAACTATCTGGAAGAAGCGATCAAGAACTTTGTGGCTTCCGGCAATAACTATGAGCTTTCCCTGGTGAATTATGAATTGGCGGGTGTGCTGCTGGATTTAGAGGATTGGGAGCAAGCTCTGCAGATCCTGAAGAACAACAAAAAAGTGATACAGCAATACGGCTCGATCAAGCTTCTGGAGCAGAACGACATCCTCATGCAGAGAATCTCGCGCGAATACTCCTCACAGATGCAAGAGGTGAAGTTCGAGGAGAATCTGCTCAATCAATTCTATGAGATCACCCAAAAGCTGAATACCATCACGGATCTGGATCTCATCATCGAACAGTCCCTGTCCAGCCTTATCGAAATCTCGGAGGCGGATGGCGGCATCCTCTGCCTGCACAATAGTTCCAATCTGCCCGATACCTGGGAATATAAGCTCTTCAAAAACTTCTCTGCGGAATCTCCCGATTATGACATGATGATGAATCTCTGCGCTGAAGTGCATCAGGATAATGAGCTGAAAAACTATAAACAACCGCATTTTGCGGCCAAATATAACAACATCCTGCTGCTACCTCTCTCCATCCGCAAAAACAATATGGGGGTGGTGGCCCTCTTCTGCAAAAGGGGCTCCCACTATTTCAGCGAGCGCATCATCAACCTACTGAATGCTCTGTCAAATCAGATCATCGTGATCATCGAAAACATCCGCAGCGCAAATCTGGAAAAGAGCCATGCCACGATTCGCGAGCAACTGCACAAGGGCAATCTCTATGCCAATATCATCGGCAAAAGCCCGGAGATGATGAAGATATTTGAGATCATCGAAAAGGTGAAGGATACCCCCACCACAGTGCTTTTGGAAGGCGATAGTGGAACGGGTAAGGAACTGCTGGCCAGAGCCTTGCACTATGGTAGCAATCGCGATAACAAAGCCTTTGTAGCTCAATATTGCGGAGCCCTGCCGGAATCGCTCTTGGAAAGTGAACTCTTTGGCCACGTCAAAGGCAGCTTTACCGGTGCGGCTTATGACAAAAAAGGACTCTTTGAGATCGCCGATGGCGGAACCTTCTTCCTGGATGAAATCTCGGATATCAGCCAATCCACCCAAGCCAAGCTCCTGCGTTTCCTGCAGGAAGGCGAAGTCAAGCGAGTGGGCGCTACCAAGACCGAGAAAGTGAATGTGCGCGTGGTCTGCGCCACCAATGTCCCGCTCTTGGATAAGGTGCATAAGGGCGACTTCCGTCTGGACCTGTACTACCGCCTCAATGTGATCCGCATCCTGGTCCCGCCTCTCAAAAACCGCCCCGGAGATGTACCGCTTCTGGCCATCCATTTCCTGGATAAATACAATAAACGCATTGGGAAAAACGTGCTGGGCTTTAGTGCTGAAGCTATGAAAACACTGGAGAATTACGAATTCCCCGGTAATGTGCGCCAGCTGGAAAATGAGATTGAGCGCGCTGTAACCCTGGTGGATGATAATACCTTTATCGTCCCAGAGGACTTTTCCGATGAAGTACACGGCCATCAGGAGCAGACTCGCACCATCGACCTGCTGAGCAGCAAACTGAACCTGAAAGAAGCCGTGGAAGAGCTGGAACGCAAGATGATAGCTGCCACGATGGATAAATACGATTGGAATCAAACTCAGGCGGCGCGGGAACTGGGACTATCCCGGCAAGGACTGATCAAGAAATTGCAGCGCTATAACCTCTTTAAGGACGAGTAATGATATTTTCAGACACACTGAATTTTGTAGCCATAGACATTGAAACCACGGGGCTGATGCAGCAGCGGGACGAGATCATCGAAATCGCTGCGGTGAGATTTGCAAATGGCAAGGCGGCAGAGAGATTTGTGAGCTTGGTCAAACCGCGGGGCAAGGTGCCCAAATTCATCCAGCACCTCACTCACATCACACCTGCGGATCTCAAAGACGCACCTGATATCAAGGATGTGCTGCTGAGACTCAAAGACTTCGTGGGCAAAGACACTTTGGTGGGGCATAACATAGGCTTTGACACCGGCTTTATCAATCACAATTTTGCCCTGATCGGCGAATTTCCCTTGATGAATAACACCTGGGATACGGTAGAACTTTCCCGCATCTATCTGCCTTTTGTGGCAAATCACAAACTGGGTACGATGGTGCAGCGTTTTGGCATCCCTCTGGAAAACGCCCATCGGGCTGATGCTGATGCCGCAGCTTCCGGAGAACTCTTAATTGCTCTGGCAGAGCACATCACAAAGCATTATAGCATGGTGGTGAATGCGCGGATACTGTCTTATTTAACGATGGCGCAGATGCAGAGCACTGGATTTTTGGAAGAGCTTATCCGCTTTCAACGTCAACATGCGATCTCTGCACCGCCTTCAGCCAAGCTGGAAAGTCCCTATTACAATGTGATTGACAATCTTCTGCCTGCGGCTCAAAATCCAAAGTTAGACGCGGTATTCTCCGAAGACGGGCTGTTTGCCCAGCGCTTTCCCAATTTTGAATTCCGCGCGGGACAGCTCCAGATGGCAGAGGCTGTATCCGAAGCCTTTACCCGGGAAAAGCATCTGGTGGTGGAAGCGGGTACCGGCGTGGGCAAGTCTTTTGCCTATCTGGTTCCTTCCCTGGAATTTGCGCATCGCAATAAAGACCGAGTGGTAGTTTCTACAAATACCAAGAACCTGCAAGAACAGCTTTTTTACAAAGACCTGCCGCAGCTGGCGAAGATCCTTCCCGTTCCCTTTAAGGCAGTACTGATCAAGGGTCGGGAGAATTACATCTGTGAACGCCGCTGGGAAGAGCTGCTCTCTCAAAGCGGCAAAGAGCTCACCACTTGGGATGCAGAGGCGCTGCTCTATCTTTACATCTGGAAGCTGCATACCAAGACCGGGGATATCTCGGAAAATTCCAGCTTCGACCGCTCTCGCTTCAGCATCAGTTGGCGTAAAGTCTGCTCAGACCGCTATCTCTGCGGTGGGCGCAAATGCCCGAATTCCCGCAGTTGCCATGTGATGAGTCTGCGCAGAGAGATCGAAAATGCCTCAGTGGTGGTGGCAAATCACGCCCTCCTTTTAGCCGATATGCGCATGGAAAACAGCACCTTGGGAGAGTACAAATATCTGGTCATAGATGAAGCGCACAACCTCATGGCTTCTGCCTCCAAGCATCTTGGCTCCAGCCTCTCCTATGCGGATGTCTCCATTTTATACAATCAAATCGCCAGTTCCTCACGCCGACGTAAAAACGACTTTATCAGCAATCTGCAAAAAGCCTTGGAGAAAAGCGCTCTCAGCGAGCAGAAAAAGGAGCAATGCAACGCTCTCGCTCTGCGTCTGGAGCAGCTCATCTCAGACAGCCGCAATTCAGTGACGGATATCTTCAATCTGGCCGGTGCCAAATGTGATGCCGCGGATAGTTACAACAAACTCCGCATCAAGGCTGTGGCAGAGATACCGGAAATCTTCGAGCTTTTGAAGAGTTTCAGCCTGGCTTTTAAGGAGATCGTCAAGGCAGCAGTAGCTTTGGAGAATGTAATCAGCTCTCTGGAAGCCAAGCAGATGCCGGCCTATGATCAGCATCTGGAAGGGATTTCCGCTTATGTGATGCGTCTCTCTGAGATGGAGGGCGTCCTGCTGAGTATTTTGAATCCGGACTTGAACAATTTCGCCTTATGGATCGAAAATCCCAACCGGCCAGACCGCAATACACCTTCTTCCATCCTGAATTACGCGCCTATCGAAGTGAATTCCTTCCTGACCAAGATGCTCTATGAGAAGATTCCGTCCATCGTCTTTACTTCCGCCACTTTGGCGCTCAGGGGTTCATTCAAGTATATTTTGGCGCAATCAGGATTGGATCTAATGAAAGACAAGCAGGTGGTTTGCCGCATTGTGGATTCGCCTTTTGACTACGATACTCAATCCAAACTACTCATCACCAGCTTTTTGCCGGAGCCCAAGGATAGATTCTTCCATTCCCAAGCCATCGCCTGCCTGAAGCAAGTACTTGCTACCACCGATGTAGGTACCATGGCGCTCTTTACGGCCTATCGAGATCTGGATGCCGCCTACGATCAGGTCTCTGATGATATGTTTTATGCCAAGCGACCCTTCTTTGCTCAAGGCAAGGGGGGCAGTCGCAGCGGCATGCTGGAAGAGTTCAAAAAGTCCAAAAACGCCGTGCTCCTGGGCACCTCCTCCTTTTGGGAAGGGGTGGATGTGCAGGGCGAATCGCTCTCACTGCTCATCCTGTACAAGATTCCCTTCCAAGTGCCCTCAGAACCTTTGGTAGAGGCCTATATCGACAAACTGGAGCGGGAGCAAAAAGACTCCTTTATGCATTATATGTTGCCCAATGCCCTGCTGAAACTGCGTCAGGGCTTTGGCCGTCTCATCCGCTCCAAGACAGATCGCGGCATCGTGCTCATCATGGACAGCCGCGTGAGTAAAAAACGCTATGGCAGCTACTTCAAAGAGATTCTGCCCGGCAAACATCTGGAGCTAAAAGATGAACTCCAACTCATCAATGAAATAACGAGGTTCTTTTCACAGATATGAAACGCGATTTTCAAGACCACTTTCCGCAACTTTATGAAAGCGGGCACCTGCTCTTTGATCAGCCTTTGGCAGGGCGTAGCAGTTTCAAGATCGGAGGTCCTGCCGATGTACTGGCGCTTCCGCATACACAAAAAGATCTGATCGCGCTGCTTACTTACGCTTTGCAGAAGCAGATTCCTTATTTCATCCTGGGCAAAGGGACGAACCTGCTAATTTCAGATAAAGGCATCCGCGGCCTGGTGATAGGCATGGAAGGCTTTCGGAAGATCACCCGGGATGAGAACTACCTCTCCGCTTTTGCAGGCGTAAAGCTCAGACAATTATGTGAGTTTGCCCAAAAAGAAGGCCTGGCCGGGCTGGAATTTGCCCATGGCATCCCAGGCTCTGTGGGTGGCGCTGTATTTATGAATGCCGGAGCCTATGGCGGCGAAATCAAAGACGTCCTGTATTGCAGCAAATGCCTGATCCCGGATCTGGAGCACCTCACCAGCTTCGATCCCATCTTGCATCTGAGAGCGGAGCAGCACGACTTTTCCTACCGCATGAGCGCTCTGCAGACCCGTGGCCTCATTCACCTGAGTTCTGTTTTCCGGCTTACTGAAGATGATCCCGCTGCCATCCAAGCCCGCATGAAAGAGATTGAGCGGAAGCGCCTGGACAAGCAGCCTATGGACAAACCCAGTGGGGGTTCGGTCTTCAAACGCCCAGAGGGGCATTTCACCGGTAAACTGGTTGAGGATTGCGGCCTCAAGGGTTATAGGATCGGTGATGCGGCTATTTCAGACAAGCACTGTGGCTTTATCGTTAATCTGGGACAGGCCAGCGCTCAGAATGTATTAGAGCTCATTGAATTTATCTGTAAAACCGTGTATGACCGCTATCAGGTTAGCCTGGAAACCGAGATCAGGCTGGTAGGGGAGTGGTGAAAAACAAGCTGCTGCCTCTGGGGCTGTTTGTAGTCTTGATCCTGCTCTGGCAGTGGTTTAGCGCCCGGGGAGTAGTCGCTTTTTGGATCGTACCCTCACCTCTGGATGTGCTGAAGGTCTTTCCCCAAAAGAGCGATCTCATCTGGCATCATATTCAGCCCACTCTGCTGGCAGCCATTACAGGTCTTCTCATCAGCATCATGATCGGCTCTCTCACCGCGATTCTAATGGATGCCTCGAAGCTCTTCAAACAGCTCATCTATCCCTATCTGGTGATCTCGCAGACAGTTCCGGTGATCGCGGTCGCACCTCTGATCATTATCTGGTTTGGCTATGGAGTATCCGCCAAGATCTTTATGGTGATTCTCATGTGCTTTTTCCCCATTACTTTGGGCTTGTTTGAAGGTTTTCAAGGGGTGCCAGTGGAACAGATCAGGCTCATGAAAGCCATGGGTGCTTCATCTTACAAGTGTTTTCGCTATTTGAAACTGCCAGCCAGTCTGCCGGGATTTTTCACCGGACTGAAGCTCGCTGCCACCTATAGCGTGATGGGCGCCGTGATCGGTGAATGGCTGGGGGGATCTGCCGGACTGGGCATCTATATGACGCGTGCCACGAAGTCTTTCCAGACTGCCGATGTCTTTGCCGTGATCTTGGTGATCATCGTGCTTTCCCTGGCTCTGTTTGGGCTGGTAGCTGCTTTGGACCGCTTTTTCCTGAGCTGGCGCTATCGTCATCAGGATGAATACATCGAGCCTAAAAAGTTACCTCAATAAGCCAAAGCATAATTTTAAAAGAGCCCGGGTGTTTAGCCCGGGCTTGTTGCAAACATGAAGGTTACTTTATTTAACACGTATTACCTTGCTCACGGCAGAGGCTTTATCCTGCTTCGCTCTGATGAAGTAAATTCCATTGGCACTATCTCTTCCTTGAGAGTCCTTACCATCCCAGATGACCTTATCGGAGTCCGTAAATTCTCTGACTAATTGTCCACGGCTATTGTAGATGCTGATCTGAGGAGTTCCCACGGATTTCGCTGAAGTGCTGATGTTTAGACTTTCGGTGAAGGGCATAGGCCAGGCCTTGATCTGCAGGGCAGGACTTACGCCTTGCACGAGATCTTCACTGGAAGTAAAGCTTCCCCAGAAGTATTCGATCTTGGTGTCATTTTCCCAAGTGCCAGCAATGCCATACTGCATAATGGTATATTCCATATTGCCATTTGCATCATAATTAAAGAAGGTCTTATCTTGAGTGACCCATTGATTTGTAAGCCATTCATCTTCGTCCTGGCGGATTCTGCGCAATGATCCATCATATTCCCATACAGTCCGGTAATCCGGAATCCATATTTCGCCATTCCAAAAATAACTGGTGCTGGAATTTATCAATATGGGAATATTCCATTCCATGAGAAGGAAGGTCGAACTATAGGCATTGGCAAGATATTCTATGAAATCAGCCCCAGTGGAATTATCTTGGGGGTGATAGCTGGTCTCATTTTTTGTGTCGAAAGTCCAGTTTACATTGTCCATGGAAATATAAGAGAGCTCTCCCGTAATTCTGCCCGAGCCATCGTAAGTGAATGTGCTATGAAAGTACTGGTCACCTCCATCTTCATTTTCCCAGGAGAATACCTCAAAGGTATTATTGGGACCATATACATATTCATACCACATATCGTGGTTCCAGGTCTCGAAGTCCATGAAGTCTATAATGTACATATCTTGACGGACAACGCGGTTTTGCGCATCATAAACAGATTCAAAACGCGCGAAAGGGATAGTTTGAGTGCCAAAGTTCAGATCCATAATGAAACTTGTAACCAATCCAGCAGCGTTGTACTCGTAATAGCTATGCGACATTGGGTCTCCCCAGCCGTTCTCTTCCCAGCTATGCATAACTATAGATTCCACTCGGGAAGGACCGCTATCAGAGTAATTAACGATGGTTTTGATAGATGGAATCCAAGCCCCTTCCTCATACTCATTACTGATATGATGTGTCAGTCTAAAATCGCGACTGGGGGATTTTGGAAAGTTCACGCCAAGCCGCTGAATCCTGTCCAGCAAGCCTGCCTGTGCAAATAGGGGTAGGCAAATGACAATAAGTATTACGTATGTCGATGGCAGTTAAAAGTGCACCAGTTTCGGAAGTTTAGATTGCACCAGTTTGTGTAATAATAAACTTAGCCTTTTGATAGAGATATCAGGAGGTGAAATGAAAGGAGCCGATGTGTACAATGC
>JAJBAY010000096.1 GCA_020532515.1 Candidatus Cloacimonadota bacterium
GCTTTGAACATGAGCCCGAATCCAACTATAAAACCTGTGAAAGATTGGAAAATGTAGTCCCCACGAAAAATTGAAGTCCTTGCGGGACAGCTATATAACTACTCAAAGTGGTAAAGTTGGGTTAAAAATGCATGTTTATAGCTATATCTACTTATTTTAGCAGGGAATTTAAAAAATAGCTTGCCAAGATATAGGGGATCAATAATCTGTCCTCATTATAACAAAGTATATAGTCGTGTGTAAGGACTGTGCGAAGGACGCAGGGACAGTAAAAGCCCTGAATGCCTTCAAGAAATCAATGCGGCAATTTTTTTTTATCTGCCCAAAACAACAAAAAAAATAAAAACCTAAGTTATGCCCGGGAACCGGGAGTAAAACTTATGGAGGAATCAATGAAAAAAGTACTCTTAATCGCCTTACTCGCTATCTTGCTGTTGGGAACTCTTTCCATGACTGCTTGCAAGCCGAAACCTGAAGTTATCGAAACTGAAGAAATTATTCCTGAAGACAACGCTGTAGAAGCTACAGAAGAAGCTACAGAAGCTACAGAAGAAGAAGCTGCTGCTGATGCAGTGAAAGAAGTAACTAAGTAAGTAAATCACTTATATCACAAATTAAGACAGTCCTTAAAAATGGGTAACTAGGTTACCCATTTTTTTTGCTTAAATATTCCTTGCCATTTTTTCACCTTTTAAAAACTATGCATGGGAGGTAGATATTAGAGTCTTTCAAACGAGATTTATGAGCTCCAATTTCTGCCAAAAGTTAATAAAGAAGGTTTTTTTAGATGAACATCCTCGTGGTAAATTGTGGTAGCAGCTCACTGAAATATGAAGTTTATGCAATGCCCCAACAGTGCAGTATGGGAAAAGGGTTGGTCGAACGCATCGGCCTCTCAGATGGTAGAATCTCTCAAAAAGCAAAGGGAAAACAGCTGGAACTGACTCAAGCTATCCCCGATCATGCAGTAGCATTTGAACTGATGATGAAGGCTTTGCTGGACAAAGATGCAGGTATTCTCTCCAGCATTTCTGAGATCCAGGGCGTGGGCCACAGAGTGGTTCATGGTGGCGAACAGTATTCCGCCTCCGTCTTGATCGACGACAAAGTAATAGAAGCTATCAAGGATAATTGCGAGCTCGCACCTCTGCACAATCCTGCCAATCTCACCGGCATCCGTGAAGCCAAGCGCGTCTTTCCAGGTATCCCGCAGGTCGCTGTTTTTGACACTGCCTTTCATCAGACATTGCCTCCCAGCGCATACCTCTATGGTATTCCGCGAGAATTTTATGACAAATACCGGGTTCGCCGCTATGGCTTCCACGGCACCAGCCACCGTTTTGTAGCCGGGATCGCCCTTAAGATGATGAAACGCAGCCCTGAAAATACAAATCTTATCACCTGCCACCTGGGCAATGGGGCTTCCATCACAGCCATTCAAGCCGGCAAATCCATCGACACCTCCATGGGCTTCACCCCGCTGGAAGGCCTCATGATGGGTACCCGCAGTGGAGACCTCGATCCCTCCATCATCTTCTATCTGGTAGAACGTGGCTTTGACTGTCATGAGCTCCACAATATCCTCAACAAGAAAAGCGGACTTTTGGGTCTTTCCGAAATCTCCAGTGATCTACGCGATATCGAAGCTGCGGCAGACAAGGGAAATGAAAATGCCATTCAAGCCATGGATACCTATGCTTACCGCATCCGAAGATACATCGGAGCCTATGCCGCAAATCTGATCAAGGTTGACGGCATCGTCTTTACCGGAGGTATCGGAGAAAACGCGGTGAAGATGAGAGAACGCATCTGCAGCAGATTGGAAAATATAGGTATTCATATCAGCCCGGAAAAGAACCGGAAAGTAGGGGGATCAGCAGGAATCATCTCCCAGCCCTATTCCCCGACCACTATTTTGGTAATACCCACAAACGAAGAGCTACAAATCGCCTTGGATGCGGCTCAAATCATAAATCCAGAACTGAAAACCGTAGTTTTGTAATTGATTGATTGATGCTAAAAGGAGCTACGATGAAACGTTTCCTACTGGTAATTATGGCTTTAGCCAGCTGCGCTCTATCTGCGGTTTCGATCCAAAATATCCGCGCCAAGGACTATAGCGGTGTGGTATGTAGACTTGTATTGACCATGGACCAGGATGTTGATTTCACGGTAAATCAGCAGGGGAATGACTACCTTGTTACGATCAGCAATTTGGAAGGGCAACTCCCCAACCATAACCTCAGGGATACCTTTTTAGAGCAGATTGAGCTCACAGGCGATGGCCTCAAAATCAGCAGCTCAGCCCGGCTTCGCTATCTCACTATGAGACTGAGCGATACCAAGGCTTTGGTGATCGACTTCATCAAATTCTCCCAATCAAAAAAAGAAAGGCTCGTTATCGCCAGTTTCCTGACGGAAATGGGACGCCTGGCCAGCGCCGATAAAGAATATGAAGAATTGGCCAGAGATTATCCGGATCATTACGACATCTTTTATTATTGGGGAAAACTGCTGCTCCAAAGAGGCAGTGCGCGCGCCGCCCAAAAGCTGGCTAAGATCCCAGAGTCCAATTCCTACTATCCTGCTGCTCAGGACTTGCTGCATGGCACCAAGAGCAGTTCGCAGACAAAAGCCCCGGCCGAAGAAACGCCAAAAAAACAAGACGAAGAACCTGTATTAATCCAGGAAGAAGCAGAGCTACAAGCCGAAGCCGAAACAGACCTGGAACTTAATGAATCGCCCTCGCAGGATTCAATTATCTTTATCATCCCTTCAGAGGAGGTTGATGTGCAAAAACCTGGTTTCCTCAGTTCGCTCGCAGCATTTACCAGCAGATACATCCTATTCACCATTCCTGTGTTCGTGGTGATTTTAGTGATTTTGGCTTACTTCATTTTTAGAAAATCCAGAATATCCAGAAAAAAGCCACATCAGGATATTGAAGAAAGCAGCTTTGGGATGGATACAGATACTGTGTGCAAGATGGTTCACAGCCTCCTGGCAGATGGATGGACAAACAAAGAGATTGCCAAGGAATTGAAGATCAGCCTGCAAGGGATAGAGTCGATTGTACACAGACTGCATTATATGGAAATCAGTGAGAATGCTGACAAGAAAGAGTAATTACCCTGTAGCACTGTGCTTGATAGTGCTTTGCCTGGGCTTCGGCTTTGTCCACGCCCAAATGACAGGCTCGGCTTTTCAAAGCCAATTGCATACTCAAGTCAGAAATAGCCTGCTGGACGATAACCCCTCCTGGTATGAACATGATTATCTGTCCATGGAGCAAGGTTTAAGCCATCCTTTGAAGTCATTTACTTTATTCAAAGATGCGATCGCAGAGGCCTTTTTACCAGGTCAACCCAAGCAGAATCTATTTAGTTACAGACATGGGGCTTTAGCCGCGGATTTTAATTTCCTGGCAGGCTTTGAAGCGGACTTTATCGATGATCTTGATTACGGCTTTATCTACAAAGGCTGGCGGCTGAATGCCCAGGCCGGAGATCATCTCTGCCTGCACACGCACTGGTACAACGGGGCTTTTCATGGTGATCTGGATGCCGCCGAGACCGATCCTTTGGTGGATGGCTATTACAAACGCTTTGAAAACCATATCCAGCTTGACAATCTCAGTGGCGAAATCGGCTACTATCACGATCTGGGCACACTCGCCATCGGAAGAGGCAGATTCCAGGCCGGCAATACCATCAGCGGCAGCATTATCCTGAGCGATCGTGTCAACGACTATGGCTATTTCCTGGCGGAAGGGCAAATGGGAGCCTTTCGTCTCAGCATGCTGCATGCCAGCCTGATGGCAGATAGCACTTACAGCATCTATAACGATCCCCTGATGGATCCCAAGAATTACCCTGATAAATTCATCGCTCTGCATCAGCTCAGCTTCTACCCTTGGGATAATACCGAGCTTTTTGCGGGAGAGACCGTGGTCTATGGCAACCGCAGTCTGGATCTGAATTACCTTTTACCAAATAGCTTTTGGCGCGCTGTAGAGCACAATCTTGACGATAGAGACAATGTGATGATCTATATGGGCCTGAATCAGATGCTGCCTCATGATCTGCTGCTCTATGCCCAACTGGCCCTGGATGAATTTAGCTATAGCAAGATCTTCAGCTCCTGGTGGGGAAATAAGTATGCGATCCAAGGCGGGCTCAGCCTCCCCACTGATTTCGGGAAATTCAGCCTGGAAGCTACCGCTGTAAGGCCCTATACCTATGGACACTTTATGATGCACACCAGATATTCTCACGATGGGAGGCTTTTGGGCTACGCTCAGGGTTCAAACGTGCTGGATATCAGCTTGGAAGCCAATGTCCCCTGGCGTAATTATCTGGACTGGGATACCCAGCTTTCCTGGCGCAAGCGCGGCTCCATCGGCAATGATTGGACAGAGAACTATCATGAGACTTTTGTCGGCACGATCGACAATGCCACCGCCCATTGGTTTGAAGGAATAGTGAGCCATGAATATCAGGTCAAAAGCAGCCTCAGCATCCTCCTTATGGCTCATCACAAATTCCTGGTGGGACTGGATAGCCTAAAACAAGATGATTGGCAGCACCGCCTCTTTGCGGCCTGGCAGTTTGACTTTTAAGAAGGTGGGTTTATGAGAAGCTTTGACCGCATGCCCTGGCCCGTTCGCCACAAACTCAAGGGCGGCGTGGTAATTCTGGTCTTGCTGGCCGCTGCCTTTGGCTTCTGGATACAGCAACGCGATCATCAAAGAATCGTGAAAAACGTGACGATCTCGGAGCTCAGCTTTGATGACTGGGGTACTCAGTATATAGAGCTGGGCTATACCGTGGAAAATAAGACTAATAGAGATATCTCTGTTCGACTTTTGGCAGTGATTTCGGACAAAGATAGTCTCGAGCTGGGCAGCACCCTCTTCGATATCACAGTCCCGGCCCAGGCCAGACAGACGCGCAGTAAGCTCTTTGATAGGCTTTCGCGCAGCTTGAAAGAAGGCGAACGACCACATAACGCCAGAATCACCATCTATCCCAAACGCAGTATGTAGAATAAAAGCCAAAATCTAATTTGCCTGCTTAGTGTATCCGCTATATCCTATCTATAGGACTGATACACATAAACAGCAAAATGAGTCCCAAGAGAAGTTTGAATCCCCATGAACGGAAATCAAGCAGCTGTTGGGACTTTTTGCTTGTTTAAAAGGAGAAAGATCATGAATAAAAGAATAGATTTGAACAGTGAGCAAGACACTATCGACCTTGCCTATTACATTGGCCCCATCATAGGTCCGGGCGCAGTAATCTCTCTATTTGGAGAGCTGGGTAGCGGCAAGACCTTTTTTGTGAAGGCTCTGGGTGCCTTTTTGGGTATTTCCGAAGATATCGACAGCCCTTCCTTTGTGCTCTTCAAAGAATACCATTGTGGCAGGTTTCCGCTTTATCATCTTGACCTCTACCGCTTGAAAAACGAGGATGAACTGCTGGATCTGGGACTCCTAGATATGATCGAAAGCGGAATCACCGCGATTGAATGGCCGGAAATAGCCCAGGACTTTTTACCCTATCAAACTCTGCAACTGAGATTTGGGTTCGACGGTGAGCAGCGCTATGTGGAAGTGACTGCTGAGGAAAAGCTGGCAGAATACTTCAAATAGCATAGAGCCAATCCAGGAAGATAGCTGCACTCCAGTTATTGCTCAGTCGTTATTGTCATATTTTGGGAACAGTATATTGCTACCAGTGTTTTTAGGTATTAGCATTCACTGAACTGAGGTGCCCCGCTGAGTTTGCCGCAATCTGGAAAGCACTGCTGATTCTATGACATTCCCTTGCGAACTACCGAAGCTAAGCAAGGTGATTTACATCGATAATGCACAAGTTAGCTGGGCCTTATGACTACGCCTCCAGTAAGTTCCAGCCCTGCCTCTAAAAAGCTCATATTTTATCTGCTTTAGGAACAATTCCTGCACTACCCTGTGGAAAGTGAATATCTAAGCACTCATTACTGCCTGATTTGGTGAATAGCCGATCCGAGCGATACGGTTTCACACTAGATCAGGCTTTTTAAGTGCAAAATAAGGAGACCTAATGCAAGGCAAATCACTATTAACTCAACTTTTGATGATTCTGATCATCATCGGACTCGTAGGCCCTCTCGCGGCTCAAACCAGAGAGGTAAACCTCAGTGCCAATTCCAACCAATTGAAGCTGCAAAACAGCAACGATTTTGGCTTTGAATTGCGCCTTTCTGTAGATAAATATCTTCTTCAAAGCGTGGATAGTAAAGCCGGTAGCTTTGATGAGATTAGTATCGAAGGCTATGGCTATAGCTCTCGCATCGGTGAAGCTCAGCTGCCCATGACCAGCCGCATAGTAGCGGTGCCTTTGGGTGCCCAGGTCAAGTTTGAAATCCTCTCCCAAGAGACGAGGGTGCTGGACCGCAAAGACAGCGGTATCACCCGCAGCATCATCCCTGCGCAGCCATCGGTATCCAAATCTGCCGATCTGAGTAGCATCGTTTTTGAGCGCAACGCAGCCTTTTATGCCCGCAACGAATTTAACCAAACCCCCAATTTCAGGATAGAAGAGATTGGTATGATGCGTGGGCTGCGGCTCTTCCAGTTCTATTTTGAACCCATCCGCTACAACCCCGTGACCGGCGCTCTGGAAATAGTGAGCACAGCAGATATCAGAGTTGAGTTTTTAAATCCTGATCTCGCAGCCACGCAGGAGATGCTGGCTAAAACCGCCTCTGCCGAATTTGAAGCTCTCTACGCCAAAAGCATCTTTAACTATGATGGCGGATATCGCACCCAGCTTGTGCGCTATCCCACCAAGATGGTCATTCTCTGCCCGGCGGCATACACCAGCAATATCCAGTCCTATGTGGATTGGAAGACCGAGCAGGGCTTTGCAGTCAACGTGGTCACCGTCGGTACTGGTGGTATGGTTGCAAACACCGCAGCCGCCATCAAAAGCTATATGCAGAACTTGTGGAACAGTGCTACTACGGAGAATCCCGCCCCTACCTATCTGCTGATCATCGGTGATGAATCCGGCACCATCACGGTTGCTACCAACACCGGTGCCACTGATTCCCACGTTACAGATATGACCTACGTGCGTTTGAATGGTACAGACTACATGCCAGAAATGTACCACGGCCGTTTCTCTGTTTCCAGCACTACCGAACTGGCCAATATTATCACTAAGACCATCACTTATGAAAAGACCCTGATGCCGGACCTTAGTTATCTGGGTAAAACAGTCCTCATCGCTGGAGCGGACAGCGGCTTTGCCCCCACGCATGGCAACGGAGCCATTAACTACGCCACCGCAGAATATTTT
>JAJBAY010000097.1 GCA_020532515.1 Candidatus Cloacimonadota bacterium
TGAAAGATGGAGTCATTGACCACCAAAAGAGCTTCAGCCTCAGGATGGCCATATATGGGCCCGCCATAAAATATTGTAGTCATAATATCCTCTTTGGGATCTGCCTTATTGGGTGATGGCTTTGGGTGCGGTATTTATCAGTCTAAAATGTGCCTGAGTTCATCCTCAAGGGTCAGCGCAGCATCGGTCTTGGCATCACGGTATTTGATGATGATGGGGCAATATACCTGAAAATCCGGGTTTTGCTTTAGTTTGCGGGAGCCTGGCACCACTACAGCCCGCGGAGGTATAGTAAAGCTGCCACCGCTATCACGAGGCAAAAAAGCCCCATGCACGCTGTCGTAGATGGGAGTGGAGCCGTTGATCACGGTACCGGAAGCGATCACGGCTTTTTCGCCGATGATGATGCCTTCATAAATACCGGTATTGCCACCGATGAAAGCTTCGTCTTCGATGATGACTGGCCTGGAACCAATGGGCTCCAGCACGCCGCCAATCATAGCTCCAGCAGATAGATGCACCCTTTTGCCGATCTGGGCGCAAGAGCCCACCAAGGCGTGGGAATCCACCATCGTACCAGTATCTACCCAAGCACCGATATTGATATAAGAGGGAGGCATGATGGTAACCCCTGGGGCAATATAGGCACCGATGCGCACGGAACTACCACCCGGAACGATCCGCACCCCATCTTTGAGCTGGAATCGCTTTTCGGGAAAGGTGTCTTTTTCAAAATAGCTCTTGGTCTCTGATAATGGATACTCTATCAAACTGCCCATTCTGAAGCCAAGCAAAATGCCCATCTTGATCCAGGCATTGACTTGCCAGAGCTCGTGGGTCTTCTCACAAGCGCGGATTTGGCCGGCATTCAAGGCCTCTATAAAACTGGTCAGGACGGCATTGTCCTGGGCATTGTAGTCTCTTTTCGGAGAATTGTATAACTCAATAATGCTCTGTTCTAAAGTCACTTATACATCCTGAAAGTTTATTTTGATACGAGTAAGAGCCTCTTGCAGCACAGCGCGGGGACAGGCAAAATTCAGCCGCACAAAGCCAGTGCCTTCGCTGCCAAAGCTATTTCCTGCATTCAGTGCCACACGGGCTTTGTCACGCAGCATCTGCATTAGGTCATCATCGGTAAGGCCGTATTCACGAAAGTCCAGCCAGGCCAGGTAGCTGCCTTCGCAGGGGCTCATCTTCACCTTGGGCAGATGTTCTGCCAAAAAGCCTGCCAGATAATCCCGATTGGCCTTCAGATATTCTTTCACAGAAGCGAGCCACGGGGCAGACTGGGTGTAAGCTGCGATCAAGGCCCTGATACCAAAAGCATTGCCCATAAAGCTGTGCAGGTTCATGTTCATTTCTGTAATCTTTTGAATAAACTCCTCATCCTGCAGGATCAGCACTCCAGTGGCCAGACCTGCCACATTGAAGCTCTTGGCCGGAGAGATCGCTGAGATCACCCGTTCGGCCCGGATCGAGGCGATGGGAATATGCTGATGCGGGGCGTAAACCAGATCGGCATGAATCTCATCACTAAAGATGATCACATTGTAGCGGGCACAGATATCGCTCATGCGCTCCAGCTCTTCCCGGGTAAATACTCTGCCCACCGGATTGTGAGGATTGCAGAGAATGAAGATCCTGGCCTGTTTGATCTTCGCTTCAAAATCCTGCCAATTGATTTTGTACCGGCCCTGTGTTTCCACCAAAGCATTAGTCAGAAGCGTGCGCTGCTGCTCTTTTACCGTGCTGTGAAAAGGAGGGTAAACCGGAGTCTGGATCACGATCTTGTCACCTGGTTCACTCAAAGTGAGGATGGTGTAGGCCAGAGCTGTCATCAAACTGGGAATCATGATGATTTCAGAGCTACAGGTGTCCCAGCCATATTGCGTCTTTTGCCAATGCCTTACCGCATCGTAAAAGTCATCGCCGATGAAGTTGTAACCAAAAACAGGGTGCTTTAGTCTCTGAGCTAGGGCTGCTTGAATGGGCTCGGCCACGGCAAAATCCATATCAGCTACCCAAAGCGGGATGAGATCGTCTTTGCCATATCTCAGCTTAAGGGCATCGTACTTGAAACAGCCGCTGCCTCTGCGATCTATGATGGTATCAAAGCTCATTATCTGCACTCGCTTTCAGGTAGTCCAATACTCCCTGCATTTTTTCGGGGATATAGGCCTGCTTGGCCATTTCCGCCAGGTTAAAGATTATTTCCAGGGTGTGAGGGAAGGAAGCGGGAGTGCGAAGCTTGTGCTCTACCCCCTTTTCGTCCTGGTATGATAAGGTAATATAAATAGTTATCTTTTTCACGAGGTCTATGCTTCGGATGCTGTCGTAGGGCAAAATGAGCTTCGGTTTGGCGATATAGCCCAGTCTCAGGTGATCGGGCATAAAGGTAACGCTATTGAGGCTGGTGACTTTGCGCAAGATCGATTCCAGACCCATAAAACAGATGAAAAGAGGCATCAGTTTGAAAAAGATGGGGGTCTCGGCGTGCACGAAATTGAGCATAAAATAAAGGCTGTAAACCACCATCAGAAAGGAAAGCAGAATTACAAACCATTTCACTATTTGATTATAGCGATACACCACAGGAATGCTGTCCTGAATATAATTTATCTTCAGCGGTTTCTGCATTTATATTCCTGATACAGCTTGCGTACGCTTTCCAGGATCAGTTCGCTTGCCGGGACATTGTCATAGAGCACTGAATCCTTGTTTTCCCCATGGAAATCGCTGCCAGCGGTCATATACAGACCGTTATTCTGCGCGATATCAATGAATTCATTCACCTGATATTGATAGTGGTCTGGATGCCAGACCTCTATTCCATCCAGGCCAAAAGCAATGGATTCCTCTATAAAATCAGGATCAGTGAGCTTTCCCGGATGGGCTAACACAGCAAAGCCTCCGGCACCGTGAATCACGGAGATTACATCCGGTACCGAAATTTCCGGTTTGGGGGCAAAGGCCGGCTTAAAATTCCCAATGTACTTTTCAAAAGCCTCGTTCTTTGTCCTGACATAGCCATGATGGACCATTACTTGCGCGATATGCGGACGGGCTATCAGTTCACCGCTGCCGGCCATGGCCAATACTTCATCTATTTCGATATCCATGCCCAGTTCACCGAGCAATTCTATCATCTTAATAGCTCTGTCTCTTCTGCCAATGAGATAATCCTCACTGAGCTTGATCAGAGCTTCGTTTCTGAAATCACATCCATAAGCCAGGATGTGCACGTCGTGTCCCTGATGCATAGAGCTGATCTCCATGCCGGGAAGTATGCGAAGGGGGGCATAATCTTCCGGAATCTGCTTGTAGGCGTCCATAGTGTCGTGATCGGTAATGGAAATCAAATCCAAACCGATATTCTTGGCTTGCTTTACCAATTGTGCAGGAGAAAGCATACCGTCGGAGGCGCGTGTGTGCAGATGCAGGTTGATACGCCTGATGTCTTTTATTTCTTTTACTATCATAACTTATTTTATTCATTGACTAAATTGCAGACTCGTCAAAATCGTCAATAGATATTTTTAATGGAGTAGCCAATGCATTATGACCCAATCAAAGACAGCCTTGCCGAAAGGATCAAGTTATTTCCTGCTTTACGGCGTTTATTTTACCGCGCCCTCGATTTACTGCTCTTGCGTCAACGCTATGTGAAGGCAGAGATAGAGCGCTATTTTCGTGACGGTATGCGTTTTTACGATGCCGGAGCGGGCTTTTGTCAATACAGTGATTTTGTGCTGAAAAACTATCCCAATTCCAGAGTATTGGCCACAGATCTCAAGACAGAATATCTGAGGCAGTATAGTTTCACCTCCGGGCCTCGCTTCAGCTATATGAACGGGGATTTGCAGGTATTCCGTCCCAAGCATCAGTATGACATGGCTATTGCGATCGATATCCTGGAGCATATTGAGGATGATGTGGCGGTCATAAAGAACATCCACTCTTCGCTGTCTAATGAGGGCATCTTTATCATCTCTACGCCCAGCAGGTCAGATCCTGCGGCACATTTTACCGCAGAGCATGTGCGCCCTGGATATGACAAAGGGGAACTGGAAAAGAAATTGCTCGATAGCGGTTTTGAGATCGTCTCTTCTGCGTATAGTTATGGCTTCTTTGGTGCTCTGAGCTGGAGACTAATGATAAAGTATCCGCTGATGCTATGGGGGAAAACTAAGCTCTGGGCTCCAATAATAGCCTTGTGGTACTTTCTGCTCTTGCCCGTCTCCGAGCTTTTGATGCGTTTTGATATGCTGAGGACAAACTCCTCTGGCACCGGCATCATTATCGTAGTGCGCAAAAAGTGATTGACAAAATGAATAGGATTAAATGCATGTATAGCACTCAGGTTTAGATTTTGGAGGATAAAGTGATCAAGAAACGCACAGTTGGCAGAAAAGACACAAGGGACAAGCTCCTGGAAAAGGCCATTGAGGTCTTTGCCCAAAGAGGATCGCAAGAGACTACCATCGCCGATATCGCCAAGGCTGCTAAAATAGCGCAGGGGACGATCTACGTATATTTCAAGAGCAAGGACGAGCTGCTGGGTGAGTGTATCCAGAAGATCATCAATCCCGAGATTGAAGCTATTATAGATTCCACTAAAGGCATAGAAGACACCATGGATAGGCTATACGAGTTCTTTGTTCTGCATGTCAAGCTGGTACAACAAAAGCCTTATATCGCGCGTTTTCTCACCGTGGAAGCCCGTCATAATGAAGAGTTTTATGCTACCCGGCCGGATTATAACCCCTTGAAGAGATATCTGACTTGGGTGGAAGACCTTGCTGAAAAGGCCATCCAGGACAAACGCATCCGCCCCCTGGATACCAAAACCTTTGCCCTGCTCATCGTGGGTGTGATGGATTTGGTCTTGGCGCAGTGGCTCATGCGTCCTGATTCTTTGGATATCGCTCAAGTGGCTAAAAGCGTGCGTGATATCATCCGGCACGGCACCCTTGACTTTGGTAAAATATGACAATAAGATACTGGCTGCTGCTTGCGATGATTTGCCTTATCGCATCTGTATCCGCTATAGAGCTGCCGCTTTATGCACAATGGCAGTCTCTGCATAGCTCTTATTACGACAAAGCACAAACCGGCAAGGAACTGAGCTGGGATGAGCTCTATCGGGCGGAGTTTGGCATCAACACTGTCTATTATAAAGATACTATGTTTAAAATGGCTGTGGACACGGAGCAATTCTTTGACGAAAGTCATTTGCGTCTAAAAAGCATCTACTTTGCTGTGCTCAAGGATCATTGGCTATGGGCAGTAGGGAGCACAGAGCACGGCTATGGCGAAGGCTCTGACAAGGGTTTTGGCAGGAGATATAGCATGGATAGCCTCCCCGTGCTGGCTCGCGGATATGATCCTTATCACTATCAGAATATGCGGTTAAATTCTCTGGAACTGCAGTATCTGAAAAACAACTGGAGAGCAAGCCTCAATCTTGGGGGCAATGTGCACAACCAAGCCACGGCGATGGTCAACATTTCCACCTTCAATCAGACCATGAATTACCACTTTGAATTCCATCAGGAATTTCGCGCCATGGACAATCACTGGCGCACCCCGGTCTTCATCAGCGCTATCGAAGCAGATTATACCCCAGAGCACGGAAGGCTCCAGCTCAATAATAGCTTTGCCATCTCTGCCCTGCCAAAATTCGACACCACCCAGGCTCATCATGAGCTTTACCTTCAATCTGAAGTCTCATACCAGGCTATGGAAAATAGCTGGCTTGGCGCTGCCGCCAGATATCAAAGCCGGGAATACGCCCCCAAAGAGCTCCAATTCTATCAAATAAGGGCCACCCAGAGGTTCAAATATTTCTCACTCACCCCTCTCACCGAACTTAGCATTATTGAATCAGAGGAGCTCTGGCAACACCGCCTTCTGGGCAGATACCATCTGGCACCTAAAAAGACTATCGGCATCTTTTATGAATATTCACACTTCGATGCTCAAAACCCGCGTCATACCCTGGGGCTTGAGCTTGATTTTACTGTGGATTACTCTGCTGCTTCCGGGCTGTAAGCTTTTTAGCACTGCAGAAAGAACAGCCCCGATAGTCGTCTTTACTTTCGATGACCAACACCTTTCCATCTACGAGAGCGCCTTCCCCATCATGCGTGAGTTTGGTTTTCGCGGAACGAACTTTGTAAATACCAATGTTATTGGCCTGACAAACCTGATGAATTGGGCACAAATCACAGAGCTTGAGCTCGAATACGGCTGGGAAACCGGAGGCCACACCTTGAATCATGAAGCTCTGAATCAGCTTGACTTGGAAGTTGCTATCGCCAATATCAAACAAGACAAACAGAATCTTTACGATCATGGGCTCAATCCCCGCTCTTTTGCCCTGCCTCGCGGCCAGTGCCCTATTCAGCTTTATGACATGCTTACCGGGCTCTATCAAAACATCAGAGGTAGCTCAGACTTTGCCATGCATCATCCGCTCAATCGCAAGGCTCTGGGCTATCTGGCCTACCAAAGCGGTTGGTCTTCAGATATTGTCAAACGCCGTATCCAAAGAGGGATCTTGAATCAAGAAGCTCTGATCATCATTGGTTTTCATCGTTTTGATACAGATAGTGATGAATATGCGGATTCCTGCCCCTCCCCTACCTTTCGTGAGATTCTGCAATACACCAAGGATCTGGGACTAAAAGTGCTCCCTTTGGCTGAAGCGGTTTCCCAATAATGGCAAAATCGAGTAGGGAGATGTTAGGAAGCGATCCTAACATCATCCCTCTCACAGAACCGTGCGTACGGGCCTCGTACACGGCTCCTGATAATCTTTGTGACTACACATAGTAATCAGATAGAACTCCCGT
>JAJBAY010000098.1 GCA_020532515.1 Candidatus Cloacimonadota bacterium
GATCGATCAATTCTCCAAAGCCCAAAAAGCCAAGTTCCGTTTGTCTCGTAAATACCCCAATGCCAAGATCATCGAACGCACCGGTGCCGAGCGCGACATTGCCGTGGCGGCCGCTTCCATTCTCTCCCGCTACCAATTCCTGGAGGCTATGGCCAAGCTGAACCACAGATATCAGATGAGCTTCCCCTTGGGAGCCAGCCCCCCTGTGATCAAGGCCGGACATCTCTTTGTGGAAAAATACGGCATCCAGCGCCTGCCAGAAGTGGCCAAGGTACATTTTAAGACCAGCCAGCATCTGGCCTATGCTCCAGAAAGTTCTTGACACAAAAGTATTATTTCAGAAAGTGGAATTATCAACGCTAGATATCAATCCACGACTTTTAAGCCATTTTAAATAAGGGTAGATATTACATATTCTCAAGGCGCACATCGCGCGCCGAAAACCTGGACTCAGGTCCGCTATAAATAACATCAGATAGCAGTGCTATCATGGAGATAATTAATGATCAAAGAAGTAGGACGTCTCAATATAGATGACTATAAAGTACTTGATGCTCAAGTAGAAAAGATCTTTCGAAATCTGGACAAGAAGAACCCCGACCTGGCTGTCAAACAAATCATGGAGCTGGGTAATACCGCGAATTACTTTGTACGCGAAGAGCTGGGCAAACGCCTTGCAGTATATACCGGAAAAGGCAATCTGGACAAAATCTGTGGCGACCTTTTGGAGGACTTTATCTATGGAGTTCGTGCCACCGGGCTCTTTTACTTTTATTACAAGTATCAGGATAGCCCCGAGCACATCATCAAAACCCTGGAAAAGACCTTTGAGACAGTGCCCTGGGAGAGTGAAACCATCTGCTTTGAGCTCTGGAAAAGCTTCCCCAATGCCATGCGCGAGCACATGCCGCTCTGGGCCGAAAGTCCCAATGAAAAGAAGCGCGCCATTTCCATGCACGGAATGGAGAATATCGCCGCCAAGAATCCCCAGTTTGTGCTGATGTTTATCGGCAAACTCCTGGATGACGACAGCGAAGAAGTACAAAAGAAGATCTCCCACATCCTCACTCAAGTGGGCAGAGTGCGCCCCATCCAGACTTATACCAATGTCCGCCGCTGGCTCATCGATGCCGATGAAGCCCGCTTTCACACCATCTGGCAGACCCTGCGCAAGCTCGCCAATATCTTTACCCAAAAGAGCAAACGCGAACGCGGTGGAGACTTTATGAGCATCACCCAACGCACGGTGCTGGAATGGAAAAAAGACAGCAATCCCAATGTGCAAAACATGGGTAATAAACTCGGCTCTGTAGTTCGCATGCGCAACAAAGCCAATGCTAAGAAGTAATTCCCGCATCATTTTCATCCTCGTCGAGCCCATCTACGCCGGAAACATAGGAGCCATAGCCAGAATCCTGAACAACTTCTGCTTTACAGAGCTCCGCATCGTGGGCTGCATCCCCAAAAAGAACGACTATTACCTGGCCATGCACTCCGAACACCTCATTGATAATGCCCTGCTTTTCCCCGATCTGGCTGCCGCTGTTTCCGATCTGGATCGCGTGATTGCCTTTTCCCGCAGACTGGGTAAGAATAAACCCATAGATATGTCCCCCATGCAGATGGCCAGCTATGTGCACGAGCTGCCCCAGCTCAAAATCGGCCTGGTCTTTGGCCGGGAAACCTTTGGCCTCACCGATGAAGAAGCCGATCTCTGCCCCCTGCGTTGCCACTTCAGCGCCAATCCCGAATTCCCCTCCATCAATCTGGCCCAAGCCGTGGCTCTGGCCACTTATGAGATCGCCAGCTATGAGCAGCGCAATCACGAGCAGGGAGGGCAGCTAAAGGTGGATGCTGTCAGCGGAGAAGAACTGGATAAAATCTATCAATATATGATCGAGGTCATGAGCGGAATCGGATACTTCAAAGACCATGAAACCACGAATTGGGAGGTCTTCCTGAAAAAGCTGCTGGCTCAGCTCAATCCCAATAAAGAAACGGTTTATCGCCTCAGGCAAATGTTCAATCGCTTCCATGTCCTGGTCAAGGGTAGGGGTAAAGGGTATGATCAGCACGATAGATCGGGTGTCTGAACCTTTAGTCCGGCTTCTACAATAGTTTAGTAAAATCCTTGTTAAAAATGCGGGTGATGAAAAGTGTCTTGATGGAATTGCCGATCTTGTGGGGAAATCCCAGATTCAGATTGACAAAAATAGCAAGAATATGTTATTGTCAAATTATGCAAAAATCAAATCATTAAATGCCAACCTGGACATTGAGAAATATGCAGTTAATGCAAGTGAGATGGTCGTATTTCCAGCACTTGCATAAGTATAAAAAAGAAATATGGAGGAGATGTGTCACAAAAACTCACTATCACAGTGCTTTTGCTCATTGTAGGCGCTTTAATTATCATTGGAATTGTAGCCGACAAAATAGAAAGAGCCAACGAACCTGATCCACGCGAGACAGCACGCCAAGATAGCATCAAAGCGTTTGATGAAGCTCAAGAAGAATCACTAAGATTGTTTCAGATTGCCATGGCCGAAAGTATGCGGGTTGCTAAAGCAAAAGAACTCATTGTCGATTATAAAAGTGCTATAAAAGTCCTCAATGTGTACCCGTCAAAACCTAATTCTGCTAATGGTGTCGATGCCCATACTGTATGGCAAAACAAATCAGACAAAGTGGTCAAATATGCAACGTTTTCTTGGACACCTTATAATGCTGTTGGTGATGTGGTTGGATGTCAGATTAGAGGCTTCCGGAGAGCGGCTGGTACAGTAACAGGGCCGATTAACCCTGGTCAAACCTATGGCTACAATAGTTCTTGGAGTTGTATGTGGTATAACAATACAATCAGAAAACTCAAATTGAGGAGCATATCAATTGAGTATATGGATGGCTCAGAAATCGAGATCCCGGAGAAATACATCGAGCTCGTCTATAAAAAACAGGACTAAGCTTTCTGAATTGTGTAGATCGAGCTGTAGGCGGAACGGCGTCCGCCACTACGGTAAAACCTTAAAACCCTAAAACGCTAAAACTCCCAATCTACTTTACCAGGCTGATCTTTTTGCTTTTGGCTCCGCTGTGCAGGATGTAGATGCCATTGGGGCATTGCTGGCCCTGGCTGTCTTTAAGGTCTAAGACATGACAGGCCACACCGGCATATAACAAAGTTCTTTACAAGATTTCACCTCCTCATTGATTGTGATTATCGATAATATCCCAAGCGGGAGGAAAGAGATGGAGAAATATAAAGATATAATCTCGGCCTTGCTCAAAAAGACAGAGCATGATCTAAATGACACCGAGAAACATGTATTACAACATTTACGGAACAAGGAAGCTATTAGCAGGAACGTCCACAAAGAATTTACTGCCGATTTGACCTTCGGACAGAGGTTGGCGGATAGGGTCGCCTCCTTCGGCGGTAGCTGGCCCTTCATCGGTTTGTTTGCCATTTTCATGCTGCTGTGGATAGGGTCCAATGTGGTAATGCTACTATTCTTTAAAAGTAAACCCTTTGATCCCTTCCCTTATATTCTGTTGAATCTCTTCCTCTCCATGCTGGCAGCCATCCAGGCGCCGGTAATTATGATGAGCCAAAACCGTCAGGCGGCCCACGACAGGATAGATGCCCAACATGACTATGAAGTAAATCTCAAAGCTGAGATCGAGATCATGGCGCTGCATCAGAAATTGGATGAGTTAAGAGAGAGCAAATGGGGAGAACTCATAGGAATCCAACAGCAGCAAATCGCGATGCTGATTGCTATCAATAAGATCCTGGAACAAAGTGAAAAGGGGTAGTAGGAATGGTCTATTTTGCGGACCTTTTGATAATGAGCAGGTTCGGGCTCTGGTATACTCAACGGTACTATAAGACAAAGCCCAGAGCGTGAACCCCGGGCCTTGCTATCTAACTAAGGCCTTTCTGGCTTATTTGGCCATGATCATTTTCTTGGTAGCGCTGTATTTACCGCTGGTCATGCGATAGAAATATACGCCTGTGGTAGCCATGCGGCCATTCATATCCCGACCATCCCAGTTTACCGATCATGATCGTTTATTCTACCAAGTTCATATCGCGTATTGTTATGAAGGTCGATAGCTATGGCGTAACTCTCAGCTGATTGTATATATCTGGTTAGCAGATAGCGCTGGTCTTTGCTAAGCTCAAGCATGCTTTTATAGCTTGCCTTGTATTCCTGATGCAATGTAAAGATTGAATCCTGCAGGCTGACACTGCCAAGGCCGTCTCTATTTTCCAGTATAAGCTTGTTCATGCCAGTCATAATCTTATCCTTGTATCTTGCTGGGAACCAGGTATTTGAGTAAATATACCGCAGTGAGTTATCGAGAAGATCAATGTAAGCCCCCACTTTTCTTGGTTCTTTTCCGTTATATGCATAAGACCTCATCGTAAGATATCTCTCATCATCAGATAGGAGGGGCTCTGCATACGTATAATCAGGTGTTTCGGTGATCTTGAATAGCTCATTGGTTGATAGTTTAATCTTATACAAGTCCCTGCTGGCGGCGAAAAAGGCTGTGCCTCCATCTTGCGTAAATTCAAGTTGTGGCTTACGAAATACTATAAGATTATCCGGAGTAATCGGGACTACGTTGATGCTATCCGTATCCGATATCCACAGCCTTTCCCCATAGAAGATGATTTTATCGTCTTTGGTCATGTAGATATCCCAAAACCCGTTTGTACCAAAATTCAAGTCCACTTTCTTTATCTTCCTGAATCCGGTACCATCGGCGTTTATACTGCAGAGCCAGGGCTCCGCGCGTCCCAAAGAAGGTTCGGTAGGCTTGAAACAAGATCCCAGCAATACTAAGATTCCCAGCAGGGTTAGAATCAGAATGGTTGATGCTATTCTGCGCATGCTGAGTTTCTCCTTTTTTAAACAGTTCTTTATGTGCTCGTCAAAGGTGGGGCCGATAACTGAGCACATTCGATTGCGCTGCCGGCATCCCGGAACTTCCAGTAAAAAGTATCTAAATCCATGTTATTCATGTACTGTTTCGCTGTCAATCAAAACAACCTATTTTAACAGACAAAGTCAGAGCTAAAGCAGGGCAGGAGCTTAGTCCGGCTTCTTCAGCATCTTGGTAAAATCCTTGTTCAAGAAGCGGGTGATGAAGAGGGTCTTGATGGCGATGGCGAGTTTGGCAGGGGTGATGGTGCTGTTTCTCATGCTGTCTATGAGGAGCGGGAATAGCCTCCAACCTTTGCTGAGATAGACTCTTATATAAGCTTTGGGCAGCAGCTTCTCGATCTCGGTATGGCTGATGCCGAGGGGCTGGTACACGCAGTGCAGGATGTCGTATTCTTCCCAATTGTAATGGCGGATGCGGTTTTCGGCTTTCAGCTTATTGAAGAGTTCGGTGCCGGGGAAGGGCGTAAGGATAGAGATCAGGACATAGCCCAAAGGCAGGCTGCAAAAGAAGCGGATATTCTGCTCCAGATACTCTTTGGTGTCGTATTCGTCGCCGGAACCGAGAATCATATACCAATTATGGGTGACGCCTACCTTGTTCATGATGCGGATAGCCTCATTGATCTGCTGCACATCTATCTTTTTGTGCATGCGCTCCAGCACTTCGGGAATGCCACTTTCGATGCCGATGGAGACCAGCTTGCAGCCACTTTTCACCATGCGGGCAAACATCTCAGGATTCCGGCAGATAGTATCCACCCGGCTCATACAGCTATAGGTAAATTTCAAGCCTTCCTTTTCCACCACATCGCAAAAGTGGTTCATCCAGGCGGCATCCACGGTGAGGTTGTCGTCATGAAACCAGAAATCCGTGTAGCCCCATTCGAGGTATTCTTTGATTTCCGAGACCACAGTTTCTACGCTGCGTTTGCGGTAGGCCCCTCCATAAAAGGCGGAAATAGAGCAGAATGAACAGAAGAAAGGACAGCCGCGGGAGGAGACGATCTTGGGGCTGAAGCTAAATTCCGGAGCGGTAAGGTCACGCGTGATCTTGGGCAAATGTTCGATGTCCTGCATGATCACGATCTTTTCATCGTTCCAAAAGCGTCCATCTTTATAGAAAACCATCCCCATAATCTCGGGGTATTCATTGCCCTTCTCAATTGCTGCAAGTAGCTGGGGGAAGACCTCTTCGCCTTCGCCACGGCAGATGTAATCCACCTTGGTATCGGCATAAACCTCTTTGTACATGAAGGTGGCATGATGTCCGCCGATGATGGTCTTGAGCTGAGGGTGGCTCTGTTTTACCTGAATCAAAAGGTCGCGCACTATTGGGTAAGTGGAGGTCACACAGGAAACTGCCAGCAGCTCTGGTTGATAGCGGCGGATGTATTTGTCTATATTGTCTTTATCGGCTATGACCACAGTGACCTGGTGTCCGGCATCTCTGGCGGCGGCAGCCACATAGAGCAAGCCTTGCAGGATCTGATTGCCCGAGCGCAGACTTTCGAGGCCGCCAATGGTGGATTTGGGCGAGATTAAGAGGATTTTCATCTTTATTCCTTTTGGTTTCTAATGGCTTTTCATTATGGTATCTGGTCACATTATTTATCTAAAATGGCGTCCCTATGGGAATAGGGCTGGCGGGCGATCTTTGTCTTCTATCTGAACTTGTCTGAAAACACATTTTCGCTACGGACTATGAAAGGCGTTTCCCATTGCTATTGCCGCTTGAAGTCCAAAGTGCCGCTAAGCTTATGGTAAATAGATTGTTATCTTAGGCACTTTGAACTTAACTGAAAGCCAGCTTTCGCCACCGACAATGAAAATCCTTAACAAAATTCCCTCTATA
>JAJBAY010000099.1 GCA_020532515.1 Candidatus Cloacimonadota bacterium
TCCGCTACTCTCTGGAGCATTGGGAATCCGTAGATCAAGCTGCCAAAGATAACGCTGCCAAGCTCAAAGACATGCTGCCTGCCGCTACCGCCAAAGCCTGCGAAGGCTGCGGAAAGCTGCTGCGCCGCGTAAGCGAACTCAAAGATTACCTCATCGAGAAATCGATCTGGGCGATCGGTGGAGACGGTTGGGCTTATGACATCGGTTATGGCGGACTGGATCACGTGCTGGCCTCAAACGAAAAGATCAAGATCTTTGTGGTGGATACCGAAGTATATTCGAACACCGGTGGACAGGCTTCCAAAGCCACTCCTCTGGGATCCATCGCCCGTTTTGCCGAATCTGGAAAAGCTACCAATAAGAAAGACCTCGGCATGATGATGATGAATTACGGCTATGTGTATGTGGCCTCTATCGCCATGGGTGCAAACAAAAACCAGGCTGTGCAAGCGATCAAGGAAGCTGAGGAATATCCCGGCCCCGCGATCATCATCGCCTATGCCCCTTGCATCAATCACGGCATCGATATGTCCATGGCTCAGAAGCAAGAGAAAGCTGCTGTGGCCGCCGGATACTGGCTCCTGTACCGTTACAATCCGCTGAACAAGCTGGAAGGTAAGAATCCTCTTACTTTGGATAGCAAAGAACCTACGATGAGCGTTGCGGACTTCACGAAGACCGAAAACCGCTACAGCCGCCTGCACAGAATCTTCCCGGAAAGGGCAGAGAGATTTGAAGAGGAAGCAGAGGTATTCTTCAAGGAACGCTACGAGCAATATAAGAAACTCAGCGAATAATAAATAATCACTCTACTATAGAGTATAAAGGGGATGCTATTTTTCAGCATCCCCTTATCTTATGGGGCGGGAAATAATAATTGGCAGCGGGCATATAACTGACTATAATATTTATTATTATAGAGCTGAAGTTCAGTTCTGTTGGTAAGTGCCCATGCGCTACCAAAGACTTCATGGGATAAAAATAGAAAAGGAGATCATGATGTTAACTACTATAGCAGTTGTACTCGTAATACTGTGGCTACTTGGTCTGATCACTCATTTTACGATAAACGGGTTTATTCACATTCTTTTGGTTATTGCGATTATCGTAGTTCTAATCCGCATCATCCGCGGCAATAAGATTCTCTGACGATACTTGCTGGATTGCAGATGTCCCAGTCCTTTCCGCATAAGTCATGCTGAAGTTGACGTGGAGATAAGAGGATTTATTCCTGCCATCTCCACGTTATCTCCACTGCGGCAAATGGGGAAGCTAGCCAAGGTATTGGTAGAGGCTTTCGGTGAAAGCCCAAATATCCCTCTATCAAGCCATGATTTTGGGCCTTATGCCCAAGGCCCCTACTTGTACCCAAATGCCCTCACAAGCTTTAGGGAGAAAATTTGCGTAAAAATCCTGCTTGACAAAAAAACAGCAGCTAATAATATGGCATTTCATAAATAAAGAACAAAGGTGGTGATTTGATTGCCGACAGTAGTAGCCAAAGAAAACGAATCCTTCGATTATCTTTTAAAGCGCTTTAAGAAGAAATGCGAAAAAGCCGCAATTCTTTCAGAAATAAAGAAAAATCAGGCCTACGAAAAGCCCAGCGTAAAGAAAAAACGCGAAGCGAACGCTGCCCGTCGCAAGATGCTGAAACTTCAGCGTCGTATGCAACGTTACAACAGATAAAGCCACTACGGCTTAAACAAACAAAAATTCAGGCACGCAGGGATCCCAAAATCCCTGTTTGCCTTTTTTATAGTTAAGGGAGAAAAAAATGGGTGTGATAGACTGGACGATAATCGCTTTTCTTTTGGTCCTTGCTTACTTTGGTCTCAGACGCGGTCTGGCCGGTGCTATCGTGCAATTTGCCGGCGTGATCCTCACCTTCTTTTTGATCGGACACTATTATCCACTCCTGGCAAATCAGCTGGTGCTCAAATACGGATTTAGCAAGACTTTATCGGTTCTGATCGCAGTATTCCTGATCCTCGTCCTCGTGGTGGTAGTCACCCGTTTTGTGATTTGGATTTTGGACCGCTTTATCAAAGCGCTGAATCTGAGCTGGATCAATCGTCTCTTAGGCACGGTTTTGGGGCTCTTGAACGGGCTCATTCTGGTGATTATTTTCACTTTGGTAATGGACTATATCCCCAAGCTCTCCCAAGGTCTGAATGATCCGGAAAAACATCGGGTCTATGTGGGTGTGGATGCTTTGAAAGACGATGCAGTCACCCACCTCAAATTGAATAACTACTTTAAATACATCAAATTGCCGGAGTTTATGAAAAGCCAGGCAGAAGCCAAGAAATGACCGATTTAGAATTTGCTAGCCTGCTGGCGCATTTGGGCAGGGCTTGTCACAGCGCTCTGGGTAAGCTGGAGGTGCAGAAAGTTGCCCCTTTGGACAAAGTGGAGGACATGGTATCCTCCCAAAAGCTGATCGCCCAGTTTCAGGATGCCTTGGAGCAGGGCATAGACTTTGATTTTACCGATCTTAGCGACCTCGATCAGTATTTTGACGAAGGCGGCTATGATATCTATGACTGGGAGGAATTTCGCGAGCTCGCCATCAATGCCGACCTGGCTGTACGGCTCTGCGAAAATACGGAAGCCTTCAAAGAGCTGCACCTGGCGCAGAAAGTTCTGAAGAAGATCAGCGGCATTCCAGAGATCATGCAGGGTTTTAACCGCATTTATGATGCCGAAGGCGATGTGATGGACAGCGCTTCTGCCGAACTGATGCAGATTCGTCGCCGTATGGGCAGTCTGCGCAGCAGAATCCATCGCAGTATGCAGGATATGCTCTCCGAGCCGCGTTTGGAAGGCTTTTTACAGGATAAATTTGTGACTCAGAGGGAGGGACGCTTTGTGCTTCCCATCAAAGAAGCCTCTGCCAGCTATGTACCCGGGGTCATCCAAAGCCGCTCTGCAAAAGGCTCTACTCTCTTTATCGAGCCTGCCGAGATCGTTCCGCTCAATAACGAAATGCAGCTTTTGAAAGAAGAGGAAAAGCGGGAGATTCACCGCATCCTCAGCGAATTTACCAACTTTATCCGTGGCAATAAACGCAGGATGCTGAAGAATCAGGAGCTGCTCAGCCGCTTGGATTTCCTCTATGCGGCAGCCCGGCTTTCCAATAGCCTGCGCTCCAGGGTACCCATCATGAAGCTCGAGCCCAGCCTGAGCCTGAGGGCTGCCCGCCATCCGCTTTTGATCCTGCAAAAGATCGCCGCAGAGGGTAAAAACGGCTATCACAGCGTGATTCCCTTTGACCTCAAACTGGGTATTGATTACAAGCTTTTGATCCTCAGCGGACCCAATACCGGTGGTAAGACCGTGCTCATGAAAGCCGTGGGACTCATCACTCTGATGGCGATGAGTGGCCTGCCCGTGCCTGTGGACGAGAGCAGCGAAATCGGCTGTTTCTCAGCGATTTATGCCGATATCGGAGACGATCAATCTATCGAAAGTGCGCTCTCTACCTTCTCTTCGCATCTGGATAAGATCGGCAAGATGATATCCAAAGCGGATGCCAACAGCCTGATTCTGATCGATGAGATCGGTGCCGCGACGGATCCTCAGCAGGGTTCGGCCCTGGCTCAGGCGATCTTGGAACGTCTTGCGGAGCTGGGTGTCAATGGGATTGTCACCACGCATTACACTGCCCTGAAAGTCTTTGCAGAATCTCATACGCATTGTGTAAACGCCAGTATGCAGTTTGACCTGGAATCCTTGATTCCCACCTATCACTTTTCCATCGGCATTCCCGGAGATAGCTTTGCCATCGAAGTGGCCGCCTCTTTGGGCATGGATCCCGAGCTCATTGCACGCGCCAAAAGCCTGGCGGGGAGTCAAAATCTGGAGTTTTCCACTCTGGTCAAGACCATGCAAGAGCAGAAAAAGGAATTGGTCAGAAACAACTATGAATATCAACTGAAGACCCGCGATCTTCAGGCGAAGCTGGACGAGCTGGAATCCCGGGAAAGTGTATGGGAAAAAGAGCTCAAGGAGCGCAGAAAGCGCCATCTGAAAGAACTTCAAGGTGAACTTCTCAGCTTCCAAAAGCTTTACAGCAGAGAGATTCACGAGATCAAGACCCTGGACAAAGAGGAACGTAAACGACTTTCGGAAAGAAAATTGCAAGATATTAACAAACAGACGGAAGAACTATCCCGCGAGCTCCAGAAATCCAGCGTGGAAAATCGGGAAAAGCTGCAGAAACCCAGAGCCGGAGATAAGGTCTGGCTGGCGAATTTTGAAGCCGAGGCTATCATCATGGCAGTCCAGGGCGAAAAGGCCACTGTGGACATGAATGGCATCACCTTCAAAACCGAGCTGGACAATCTCTATGAACTCAGGGAGTCTGAAGCAAAGCCAGAGCCCACGGTGCATCTGAGCAGGGCCAATACTTCCCAGCGGATGCAGACCGAACTCAAGCTGCTGGGGCTCACCTTCGATGAGGCTATGCCTTTGATAGATGAGTTTTTGGACAACGCTCAGCTCATTGGAATAGGCACCCTGCGCATCGTGCATGGAAAAGGCACCGGAGCGCTGAGGGCCAAGGTGCGGGATTATCTTTCACGCAAGAAGATTGTAAAGAGCATCGAAACTCCACCGCCTTTTGAAGGTGGCAATGGGGTGACGGTGGTAAAATTATGAGGTTAATTTGGACAACAGTTTGATCGATCAGATTCGGCAGGCAAATGACATCGTGGATGTGGTGCAGAGCTACGTCCCGCTGAAACATGTGGGATCAAACTGGCGCGGAATCTGCCCCTTTCACGACGACACCAAGCCCTCCATGTATGTGAGCCAGCCCAAGCAGATTTTCAAGTGCTTTGCCTGTGGCAAGGGGGGCAATGTCTTCACCTTCGTGCAGGATTATGAGAAGCTGACCTTCATGGAAGCGGTAAAAAAGCTCGCCAGCAGATCTGGAATCCTCATCCCTGAATTCGATCGTACCAAGGTGGTTTCCACCAAACGCCAGCAGCTTCTGCAGATTTACAAGAGCGCCGGTCTATTCTTTAGCGAAAGCCTCTTTAATCACGGTGAAAATGCTCTGGAATATCTCAAGGGACGCAAGTTTAGCCCCGCCACTGCCAAGGACCTGGAGATAGGCTATGCCCTGCCTTCTCAAAAGGCGCTCTTAAATCATCTTATGAAAGAGGGTTACAGCGTGAGCCTGCTAAAAGAAAGCGGACTCTTTGGCGAATATTCCGGCGCGCTGGTCGATATCTTTCGCGATCGTCTGATCTTTCCCATCCATAACAACACCGGTGAGGTGATTGCCTTTGGCGGACGCCTGATGGAGCATAAAGAGAATGCGGGCAAATATATCAATTCACCGGGAACCGAGCTTTATACCAAGGGTAAAGAGCTCTATGGCCTCTTCAAAACCAAGTATCACATCACCAAGGCGGATTGCTCCCTGGTGGCAGAAGGCTATTTTGACTTCCTGCGCCTATACGAGAGCGGCTTTACAAATTCCGTGGCCTCGCTGGGCACTGCACTCACCGAGGATCAGGCCTATCTGCTGAACCGCTTTTCTTCCAATACAGTGATGCTCTATGATGGCGATAAGGCTGGCATCAAAGCCGCTGTAAGAGGCGGACTGGTCTGTCTGGCCAAGGGTATGCATGTACGTCTGGCGATCCTGCCTGAAAAAGAGGATCCCGATAGCTTTATCTTGAATAAAGGCGCACAGGCGCTGGCGGTCTTGATCGAGGAAGCACCGGATTTGATCTCCTACATCGCAGAAAGCGATAAACTGGAAATTCCCATCAAAGAGAGAATCGAGCAGATTCTGGATGCGCTTCGGCAGTTGCCAGATCCCATTCAGAAAGAACTATTTTTAAAGCAGGTATCGGCAAGCTTTGGCGTCACTCAAAATGCGCTGCTCTCAAAGCTCAGACTCAGCAGTAGCAGAGCGGTCTCGCCCTCTTATCCCCAGGTTTTGCAGCAGGATTTGAGCGATGATCCCCAGGAGCGGATGTTGCTCTGGGCGGCACTAAAAGACCGGGAAAGCTATAATGTACTTGCCAACTGGCTGACAGCGGACTATTTTAATAATAGGCTCTACCGCAGTCTCTATCTTTTTTTGCAAAAGCGTTTGCAGTCTCAAGAAGGTTTTGACCCGGCAGCGCTTTTGGACGATATTGATAATAGTGAGATAAAAGAATGTTTGGCAGAGCTTCTATTTGAGGATTTGCATGAGGCCAGCGTGACTTCCTTGATCAAGGATCTCAAGCTGCGTAAACTGAAACGGGATCTGGATGGCTTGGATAAAGCTATAAACGGGGATCCCGAAAACTTGAATCTCCTCAAAGAGAAGGACAAATTATCTCGTGAATATCGACGATTAACCAAGCGGGTCGTCAACAAGGTCCTCTATTAAAGAGCTTTTTGCCAAGGAGCATTGATGATTACTTACAATGAGTGTCTGAAGAAACTGGTGGATCTGGGAAAGGATTCCGGATATATCACTTTCAAACAAATCAACGACATTTTGCCCAGTAGCCCTTACTTTTTAGATAAGGTGGATGACATCATTTTCGATCTCTCCCAAGACGGGATCGAGATCATAGACGAAACAGAAAAGCGGATTACCAAAGGCGGAGCGGCCGTTCGCAAGCCCACCGCTCCCAAGAAATTCAAAACCAAGCGCTTTTACGACGATCCTGTGCGCATGTATTTGCG
>JAJBAY010000100.1 GCA_020532515.1 Candidatus Cloacimonadota bacterium
CATTGTACACATCGGCTCCTTTCATTTCACCTCCTGATATCTCTATCAAAAGGCTAAGTTTATTATTACACAAACTGGTGCAATCTAAACTTCCGAAACTGGTGCACTTTTAACTGCCATCGACAAAATGGGAAATGCCAAATAATGTTTGCTAAAACTCGCATTTCATATCTCCTTTATTATTATTTTTAGTGACGTCTCAAAGGTTGGTGTAAATTCCAACTCATAATTTCAAGATTATTTGAGAACATTTTAGGTTCTCGCTTCTTGCAATTTATCTAAGGTCATATAAACTGTTACAATGTTTTTCATCTTTGCGTTTTCAGTCAAGCTCTTTTTTAGCAGCTACCGTTTTGCGACGTTTTGCAGCTCTGTGGAGCTAGCGGAACAGGGCTGAAAAACGTCGCGCGCAAGCGCGCTACCTGTCCTCTGGCTCACTTGGTTTTCTCTGATTGTCTTTATTGGATTACTAAGGTATATCCTGCCAGTAGTCCAGTCATCCGAATATCCTTGCAGAATGGCTCCCATTAACCGTGTGCAACTCTTCTCACCCCAGAAAAATGCGAATGCAATTTTCCCTTCGACGCAGTTCCTGGTTGAGACGTTCTATGGGATTGGTGCTCTTTATCTTGCTCCAGTGCGAGGACGGAAAATCCAGATATATCACAATATCATGGTAAGTGCTTTTCTGCCAGTTTAGAAGCTTCTCCCTGTCTCTGGCTTCAGTCTCTCTAACAAGATCGTCCCAAGCCATATCAAACATGCTTTTAGTACTGGAATTCACCAAATTCTTTAGGCGAGGCACAAACCAGCGTAAATCAGCCTCTGAGACTTTGGCTATGGCGTTACGCATCCAGTGGACTATGCAACGTTGCCGCAATTGACCAGGAAAACACTCGTGAAGCGCTTTTATCAAGCCATCATGCTCATCGCTGATCCAGAGCTCACTACGCTCCAATCCCCGTGCCTTCAGGCTTTGAAAGAAGCCTTTCCAATTCTGATGGCTCTCACTGTTTCCAAGTTGCATACCCAGCACATCACGATGTCCGTCTTCTCTGAGCGCAATCGCTATCAATACCGCAGTTGAAACAACTCCACGCTCTGTTCTGACCTTGGTATATATGGCATCAATCCACACGTAGGCATAGCGCTGGTCAAGCTTTCGGTCCCTCCATGTCTGCACTTCTTCATCTATCTGTGAGGCACACCGGCTAACGAGGCTGCGATCAATGTCGGCTATACCCATATCGGAAAAAAGCTTATTCATCTTGCGGGTGGAAACTCCATTGAAATAAGCCCCTGTGATTATGCTGATCATAGCTCTGTCTATCCTCTGATAATGCTCTAAAACTGAAGGATAAAAGCTTCCCTTACGGAGCTTGGGTATCTTGACTGATACTGGGCCTATAGCCGTTGATAGAGGCTCTTTACGTTGCCTGTAACCATTGCGATAGTTATCCCTATCTTTGCTCCGCTCATAAGGCTCTACTCCAAGCCGATCACTAAGCTCAGCATCTATGATTCTGTCTATGCCAAATTCAAGCACTTTTACTAATTCTCCTGGCATCATTTCATGAATTAGCTTGACTATTTCATCCCCTTCGTTTTTCTTTCTCTTAGGTTGAGTCATGGTCTTCTCCTTGTCTTTTTGTTAAAAACCATTTAAAACAATGAGTCGATTTGGCTCAACCTTTTTCTTCATCTGGCTTACCTAATTTACACCAACCTTTGAGACGTTACCGAGGGGATTCCAGTAGTAAGGGTTTTGGGCGAAAACCCAATGGTTGTTGGCATTGTGGCCAATGGCGTCGGTTTGTGTGTTATTTACAAGGGGATGAATTTGGGCGTTTGGTCAACGCGATGGATTCGGGCGTTCGCCCAACGCCCCTACTTGTGTCAAAGCCAGATTTCTCTTGACGTATTTCGGCGGTTGGTTAATTAGGTAATCAGTTAATAAGGTTGCGACCAGTCATTATGCAGCAAAGGAGCTACAATGTCAGATGCGTTTTTCAAAGCTATTGCCGATGCGAACCGGCGCAAAATCCTCAGTTTACTCAAGAAAGAAGGGGTGATGACGGCGGGGAAGATCGCGGAGCATTTTGAGATCTCAAAGCCTGCGCTCAGCGAGCATTTGAAGATATTGCGCAATGCCGATCTGATCTGCTCGATCAAGAAAAAGCAATTTATCCATTACAGCTTGAATACCACGATCCTGGAGGACGTTTTGAATTGGTTCAAAGAAATAACAACAAAGAATGAGGAAAAGACAAAATGAAAAGACTGCTTACTTACAAATGGTCGATAGTAGTGGTGATTTTACACCTGATCGTAATGGCCTGGTTTTTGGGGCAATTGCCTGCTGGGGCCAAGATTCCCTCCCATTGGAATATCAAGGGGGAGATAGATGGCTGGATGGGCCTTACGGGCTCGATGATCATGGGGCTTTCCTTGAGCGTGGGCATCTTTTTGCTCTTGTATCTGATGCCATATTACGATCCCAGATATCGCAAAAATAAGGACAGAATGGATAAGATCCTGCCCAGCATCAGCTTTGTCCTGGTGCTGTTTTTTGCCCTGCTTCACGTCTATAGCCTGTATCTGGGCAGAATGGGCGGTGGGGCGGAACCTTTCCGTTTTACCTATATCCTGATCGGGATGATGTTTGTGATCCTGGGAAATTTCATGCCGAAGGTGCCGAATAACTTCTTTGTGGGGATCAGAACGCCCTGGACGCTCTCTAGCGAAGAAGTCTGGCAGAAAACGCATCGTTTGGGAGGATGGCTCTTTGTAATCTCTGGCCTGATGCTATGCGCAAAGGCATTTATACCGATGCAGCAGAGCACTTTGCAGCAGATCTTGATGTGGGTGGCGTTGCTGCTCCCGCTGTATTCGGTTTTGTATTCTTTTCTGCTGTATCGCAGGATTGGGAAGCGGTAGGGTGTGGGGAAATAGTTACACGGATTGTGCGAATTAGGCGGATTGACACGGATGTCTTTTTACCACCGAGGCCACCGAGAACACTGAGGAAGGGCGGGGGAATTGCTGGATTGCAGTCGTCTCGCCTGCAGAGCACGGGACGTGGTCCTTTTTTTAAGGCTGCTTCCTTTTCCTCAGGCTTGGCAGGTCGTTTTTCAAGGCCTGCGGCCTTGTTCGACACGAGACGTATCGAATCCAGTGGACGGCCGGCTGAGGACAGCGCTACGGGGCAGCGGGCTTTGAATCTAAGGAGCTGAAATTGGGCTATTTACCTATGCAGAATTCATCAAAGATCTTGTTCAGCAGCTCATCGCTGGGCACGAGGCCCAGGATTTCTTCCAGAGCAGAGTGCGCAGAGATCAGTTCAAAGGCGATGAATTCGAAGCCAAGTTCCTGCGTCAGGGCAGATTGGGCGGCTTCCAAGGCGGTGATGCTGCGGGAGAGGGCGGCGAGATGCCGGACATTGGTGATGAGGGGATGCTCCAGGATCACGGTGGGTAGTTTTAAATGCTTCAGGATGGCATCAGAGAGGGCCTTGAGGCCATTTTGATCGATCACTGAAGTCTCGACATGACCGGGGGGAATACGCCTTTCGGGAAAGATATCGGCTTTGGTGGCCACGAGGATGAGCTTGTCTTTGTAAGCCTGCCAATCCTCTGGTAGCTGAGTGAAGTTTCCCTCATAGAGATAGAGAATGAGATCGGCATTTTTAATCAAGGCATAAGATCTGGCGATGCCTTCTTTCTCGATCTCGTCTTCACTTTCTCTGAGGCCCGCAGTGTCATAGAGCAGGATGGGGTAGCCAGAGAGTGAGAAGGACTCTTCCAGATAATCTCTGGTGGTGCCGGGAACGGCAGTCACGATAGCGCGGTTTTGTTTCAGGAAGGCATTGAACAGCGAGGATTTACCGGAATTGGGCGCACCGGCCAGGCAGATTTTGATGCCTTCGCGAAGTTTGATGCCGCTTTCTCCTTCTTCTTTGAGAGCGCGGGCGGTGCTGAGGATGGTGTCAATACGCTGTGCGAGGTCCTTTAAATCTATTTGCGGCAGGTCTTGATCGGAGAAATCTATGGCCAGTTCACAACGCAGGCGGGCATCCTGAATATCCTGCATGATTTCAGCCAGGTGCTTGCCCAGGTACCCTTTGATCTGCATCAGCGCTGCTGTTTCCGCTTTGGAGCTATTGGCGAGGATGAGGTCGTTTACCGCTTCGGCCTGGCTGAGATCCATCTTGCCATTCAGGTAGGCTCTGAGGGTGAATTCCCCCGGATTTGCCAGTCTGGCTTGGGACAATAGAGTAGTCAGAATGCGATCTGCCAAAGCGGGATTGCCGTGGCAGCTCAGTTCGACGGTATCTTCTCCGGTATAGCTTTTGGGGGCCTGAAACACGGTTAAGAGCACTTCATCCAAAGCGGTTTCATCGGCATCGTAAAAAGTGCCAAAGACCACGGTATTGGCAGGTGCTTTCAGTAGCCTCTTTGCAGGGCGAAAGTATTTGGCTACCAGCGGGATGGAGCCTGTGCCAGAGATGCGGATCACCGCGATGGCAGCTGTGCCGGGGGCGGTGATGCGGGCGCAGATGATGTCGTTCACAGGCGTTGAGAGACCATCCTGGCCAGATTTTCGGGCGTAAAGCCAATCTGCTGCTTGAGCAGGGCAGTCTTGCCATGAGGGATAAACTCATCGGGATAGCCAAAGTTTACCACTTGGGCTTTGTGTCCACAGCCCAATTGGGCTATGCGTGCGCCCACTCCCCCAATGACAGAGCCATTCTCGAAAGTGAAGATGTATGTGCAGGCTTTGCAGAGCGCGATGATGGTCTTTTCATCCAGGGGTTTGATGCTGCGCAAATTTACGAGCAAAGGCTTGATGCCAGCTTCGACCAAAAGTTCTGCGGTATCCTGCGCGGTTTGCAGAGCGTCGCCCACGGCCATAAAAGCGATGGTAGGCTGGGAGATTTCCGCTTCGGCATTGATGATTTCCGCTTTGCCCAGCTCGAAGGTATCCAGCTTGATCTGGCGGCAGACGGCCTTACCCCGGGGATAGCGGATTGCCACAGGCCCTTCTTTGTACAGGGCTGCCCAGGCCAGCATTGCGCGCAATTCTTCGGCGCAGGATGGGGCCAAAATTACCAGATTCGGAATGTAGCTCAAAAAAGCCAGATCAAAAGCACCCTGATGCGTGGCGCCATCTTCTCCCACGATGCCGGCGCGGTCCAAGCAGATAACTATGGGGAGTTTCGGCATGGCCACATCGTGGATGATCTGATCCAAAGCGCGCTGGGTAAAGGTGGAGTAGAGAGCCACAAAAGGTTTTATGCCCTTGGTTGCCATGCCTGCGGCCATGGTGATGGCATGCTGTTCGGCGATGCCCACATCAAAGAAACGCTGGGGATAGCGCTCTTCAAAACAGGAGAGTCCAGTGCCGGCGCTCATCGCGGCTGTGATGGCGACGATATCGGGATTCTGCTCAGCCAATTCGCACAAGGCTTGACCAAAGACTTCACTATAACCGATCCCGTCTTTGCAGGCGGTTTTGTCGTTGTTAGCAGCGAAAGGACCCACGCCATGGAAGCTGGTAGAATCTTCTTCAGCAGGGATATAGCCTTTGCCTTTTTGGGTGACCACGTGAATGAGCACCGGGCCCACCATGTAGTTTTTGACCCGCTTGAGGATGGCGATCAGTTGCGGAATATCGTGTCCGTCCAGGGGGCCTACATATTTGAAACCCAGGTCCTCAAAGATGATGTTTGGCACCAGGATATTCATCATGGATTCTTCCAGCTTGCGCGCGCCATAGATAAAGCGCCGGCGCACGCTGGAAGGCAGGCTGGCGCTGATATCCCAGATTTGCTGTTTGAGCGAGTTATAGTGTTTGGAGGCATACATATGCGCCATATATCTCTGGAGGCCGCCCACGTTTTTAGAGATCGACATGGTGTTGTCGTTTAAAATCACGATAAAATTATTGGGTTGCAGATGGCCGGCATGGTTCAGCGCTTCAAAGCTCATGCCTCCGGTGAGGGCGCCATCGCCGATTACAGCGATGGAGTGACCTGATTCGGACTTCAAATCCCGGGCAGCGGCGATGCCCAAAGCAGCGGAGATGGAGGTGCTGCTATGACCGGTGCTGAAGGGGTCGTAAGGGCTTTCATCACGATTCGTAAAGCCGCTGATGCCGCCAAGCTGACGCAGGGTGTCAAAGCGGGCATTGCGGTCTGTAAGTATCTTCCAGGCATAGCTTTGATGCCCCACATCCCAGATCACACGATCAGCAAGGGGATCAAAGACGCTGAGCAGGGCCAGGGTGATATCCACCGTGCCCAAACTGGGTGCAATATGGCCACCATTTTTTGCCACAACGTCTATAATGCGTGTCCGTACTTCATCGGCCAGGGTAGATAAAGCTTCATTGTTGAGGCCTTTGATCTCATCGGGGAGATTGAGTTTTTCCAGAATCATGTGTCGCTCCTGTTTAAGGACTTGTGTTCCAGGTCAGGTCTCGACGCGAGACGCATCGAATCCAGCATCCTCATGTTGTGTTCCAGGTCGGGTCTCGACGCGAGAGGCATCGAATCCAGCATGCACCTGTATAAGGACTTGTGTTCCAGGTCAGGTCTCGACGCGAGACGCATCGAATCCAGCATCCCCATGTCGTGTTCCAGGTC
>JAJBAY010000101.1 GCA_020532515.1 Candidatus Cloacimonadota bacterium
CATATCGTGCCGGACACTCGCAAGTGATCGTAAACCATAGTAAGATTATCGAAGCTTTGGTGAGAATCCTTGCTGAGGAAAACTTTGTAAATAGTATTCAGATATTAGACAAAGATCCGGAGCACAAATTTAATTACAAGCGTATATTAGTAATCCTGCGCTACACCAATGAAGGACAAGCGGTGATGCAAGGATTAGTGAGAGTTTCTAAACCCGGAAGACGTGTTTACGTCAAAGCAGACAAATTGCCCAGCGTGTATAACAACACCGGCTGCGCCCTCATCTCCACCAGTTCTGGTGTGATGGTGGATCGCGACGCCAGGTTGAAACACGTGGGTGGCGAATACGTCTGCCGTGTTTGGTAGGAGGAAAGTATGTCCCGCATAGGAAAATCACCTATCAAAATCAGCTCCGATCTTAAGATAACAATTGCCGACAATGCTGTTACCGTCAAAGGCAAGCTGGGTGAACTCAGCTACACTTTATTGCCTGGTATGACTCTGCAATTGGAAGACGGCCTCTTGCACGTGCACCGCGCTGATGAAAGCAAAAGCCAGCGTGCTATCCACGGCCTTACCCGCGCTCTGATCCAGAATATGGTGATCGGCGTGAGTGAGGGTTACAAGAAGACCTTACACATCTTTGGCACTGGCTACAGCTCAGAGTCGATTGGCCCTTGGCTCAGACTTACTCTGGGCTACTCACATGATATTTTGCTGCGCGTACCTGATGGCCTCACAGTAGTGGCTACTCCGGTGCCCCGTTCCAAGGGTGGACGCAGTGATTTTACCAGCACCATCACCGTCGAAGGAATCAATAAACAGATGGTTGGCCAATTTGCCGCTGAAGTTCGCTTTTGTCGTCCTCCGGAAAATTACAAAGGCAAAGGAATCCGTTATCATGACGAATACGTTGCCATCAAAGCCGGAAAAGCCGGAGCTTAAGAAGAGGTATTGAGAAAATGATAAAATCACCTACAAAGATAAAGAGTAATTTACGCAGGCGCCGCCGTGCTGCTATCCGCAAACACCTTTCTGGCAGCAGTGCACGTCCCCGCCTGGCAGTGTTTCGTTCAAACAAGAACATCTACGCGCAGATTATCGACGACAGCAAGGGTGTGACCCTGGCTTCGATGTCTTCCAAAGCCAAAGATTTTGCCGCAGGGCAGGCCAAGACCAAGACTGAGATCAGTCGTGAAGTAGGCCTCATGCTGGGTAAAAAAGCCTTGGAGGCCGGAATCACCACCGTCGCCTTCGACCGTGCCGGATACAAATATCATGGCAGAGTGAAAGCTCTGGCTGAAGGCGCCCGCAAAGCCGGGCTCGATTTTTAAAGGAGGATAGCTTGAATTATCAACATAATAGACAGAATCCCGAAGAAGAAAAACTGGTAGAAAAAATCATCGATACCAAGCGCGTGTCCAAAGTGGTAAAAGGTGGACGTAACTTCTCCTTCACCGCCATAGTAGTGGTGGGAGACAAGGAAGGCAACGTCGGCGTGGGCAATGGTAAAGCCAATGAGATCGTGGATGCGATCCGTAAAGCCAAAGAAAAAGCCGTGAAGAATATGTTCCACGTACCGATCGTAAAAGGCACTGTGCCTCACGAGATCGTATCTCGTTTTGGCGCAAGCCGTGTGATGATCAAACCAGCATCCCCCGGTACCGGAGTAATCGCTGGTGGTACTACCCGTGCCATCTTTGAAGCTGCCGGCATCGAGAACATCCTCTGCAAATCCCTGGGCTCAAACACTCCTACAAACGTGGTGAAAGCGACCATCCTGGGACTGAAGTCCATGCGCACCATCGCGGATGTAGCCCGTTTACGTAACAAGACCATCGCTCAGCTTACGGGACAGGAAGAGAAATGAAGAAGATTAAAGTTACCCTTATCCGCAGCACTATAAATCGTATAGAAGACCACAAACGGGTTGTCCGCTCTCTGGGCCTGAGAAAGCTGAATAGCAGCAGGATCCATGACGACAATCCAGTAATCCGTGGGATGATCAATAAAGTATCATACCTGCTAAAAGTAGAAGAAGTGCAGGGAGAATAACCATGTTAACACTGAATAATCTCGGCAAACCTGCTGGCAGAAAGAACAAAAAGCGCCTTGGTAAAGGCCAGGGTTCGGGCTGGGGAACACAGGCCGGACGTGGACACAAGGGTAAGAAAGCTCGCGCCGGTGGAAACGTTCCCGCTTCCTTTGAAGGCGGCCAGATGCCCATTCACCGTCGTCTGCCCAAACGCGGATTCAAAAACATCTTCCGCGTGCCTTATCGCAGCTTCAATCTTTCTGTCTTGCAACACTTGGAAGACACAGACTTTGATATCGCCAAGCTCGAAGCAATGGGCTTGATCCCTTCCAAAGGTCAAAAATCCAAAGCTCCGGTCAAAGTACTGGCCGGAACTACTGAAGAATTCACCAAAGCTGTTCATATCAAAGCTAACGCTTTTTCGAAGAATGCAATAGCGCTCATCGAAAAGAACGGCGGCAAGGCGGAGGTAGTTTAAGTTGCTTAAGACTATAACAAACATGTTCCGAATTCCGGACCTGAAGAAAAAGATCCTATTTACAGCGCTATTTCTGGTTCTGTACCGGATGGGCAGTTTTGTGCCTATTCCCGGTGTGGATGCCACTGCGCTCAGGGCTTTCTTTGAAGGCGCCAGAGAGGGCGGAAACACCCTGTTTGGTCTGCTGGATCTCTTTGTGGGTGGAAACTTCGAGCGTGCCTCGGTATTTGCCCTTGGAATAATGCCATATATCACTGCTTCGATCGTGATTCAGCTCTTAGGCAGCATCGTCCCGTATTTTGAAAAGCTTCGTAAAGAAGGCGCGGATGGCCAAAAGAAACTCAATCAAATCACGCGTTATGGGACAGTGGGATTGGCGGCGTTTAACGCCATCACCATCACTATATGGCTTACCAATCTTTCCGGTGGCGTGATTCGCGCTCCTGGAATTCTGTTTCATTTTACCGGAATTATCACTCTGGTAACGGGTACTATGATCGTGATGTGGCTGGGTGAACAGATCACCGAGCATGGCATCGGCAACGGTATTTCTTTGATTATCTTTGCCGGCATCATTGCCCGCTATCCGGAAGGTTTTATCCGCATGTTCCAAAAGGTCGCTGCCGAACCCACTTATGCCTGGAAAGCCGTTCTCGCAATGGTTTTGATGGTAGTGGTTACCGCGGCTGTGATCTTTGTGACCGAGGGTATGCGTAAGATTCCGGTGCAATATGCAAAACGCATCGTGGGCCGTAAAGTATATGGCGGACAGAGCACTTTCATTCCTCTGCGGGTGAATACCGCAGGTGTGATCCCCATTATTTTTGCCCAAAGCGTATTGATGTTTCCAGCTACCATCGCGGCATTTTTTGGTACTGGCGGCGGCTTTTGGGTAACTCTGCAACGCTTGTTATCCCCTGGAGCCTGGCTATATACTTTATTGTATGTAACCCTGATCGTCTTCTTCGCCTATTTCTACACAGCCATCGTATTGAACCCTACCGAGATGGCAGAAAACATGGTGAAGTATGGTGGTCATATTCCAGGTAAAAAACCGGGTAAAAAAACTGCTGAGTATATCAACAAAGTGCTTACCCGCATCACTCTGCCTGGTGCAATATTCTTCGCTTTCATAGCGCTCTTGCCCGAAATCATGAGTCACCGTTTTGATCTGCCTTTCTATTTTGGTGGAACCGGTCTCATCATCGTGGTCGGTGTGGCCTTGGATACTTTGCAGCAGATAGAATCTCACCTCGTAATGCGTCACTATGACGGATTTATGAAGAAAGGTAAGCTTCGCGGACGTAGCAGATAACCATGATCTACCTAAAATCACCCTCAGAAATCACAAAGATTCGCGCGGCCAGCCAGGTTATTGGCGAGCTCTTGGACACTTTGGCAGATATGATCACCCCGGGGATTTCTACCTGGGAATTGGATCGCTTTGCCGAGAGCTTCATCCAGGAACGTGGTGGCAAACCCGCATTCAAGGGATACAAGATTCCCGGGCTGAAACCCTTTCCCGGAACTCTGTGTACATCGCTCAATAGCTGTATCGTACATGGTATCCCTTCCAAAAAAGCAATTCTGAAAGAGGGTGATATCATCGGCATTGATGTCGGTGTAATCAAAGCAGGTTATTATGGAGACGCAGCACGCACCTACGCCGTTGGTCAGATCAGTAGCGAGGCAAGCAGATTGATGGATGCCACCCGCACTGCCCTGGCACACGGAATCCAGGCTGCGGTAGATGGAGCCCGCGTGGGAGATATATCTCATGCTGTGGGCGCTTATATCGCAAGCCAGGGATATTATCCGGCGGATGATCTTACCGGACACGGAGTGGGACGGCAGCTGCATGAAGACCCCCAGATCCCAAATTCCGGCAAAGCGGGGTATGGTCCCCGTTTAGAAGCTGGGATGACGCTGGCGATCGAACCCATGGTAAATATCGGCACCAATCGTGTGATTGAAAAAGGCTGGGAGTTTTTTGTAGCGGATGGAAGTCTATCTGCTCATTACGAACACAGTATCCTGGTGACAAGTGCCGATGCAGAAATACTTACAAAAGCGTAAGGGAAGGAATATTCATGAGTAAATCTGGCGTGATCGAAGTGGAAGGCGTGGTTACAGAAGCCCTTCCAAACACTACTTTTCGCGTGGAACTGGAAAATGGCCATGAGATACTGGCTCATTCCTCCGGCAAAATGCGTATGCACTATATTAGAATTTTGCCGGGTGACAAGGTTAAAGTGGAGCTCTCTCCATACGACCTCACCCGTGGCAGAATTACTTACCGTTATAAATAAGAAAGAGATTTGCACTTTCTAAAGCAGGAAGCGCAAGGAGATAACAATGAAAGTCAAAGCATCAGTTAAGATAATCTGCAAAGACTGCAGAATAATCAAACGCCACGGCGTTATTCGCGTTATCTGCAGCTCGAACCCTAAACACAAACAGAGACAGGGTTAATAAAGGAGGACCAACTTGGCACATATTGCAGGTATTGAGATTCCAAGGACAAAGCGGCTCTTTATTGGTCTTACCTATATCTATGGTATCGGCAGAAGCCGCGCCATCGAGATTTGTCAAACCGCCAATATTGATTACATGAAGAAGGTCGCTGACCTTACCTTAGATGAAGAGAAAGCACTGCGCGATATCATCCAGACGGATTATATCGTGGAAGGTACTTTGAGAACCCAGATTGCCATGAACATCAAACGGCTCATGGAAATTGGCAGCTATCGCGGAATGCGTCACAAACGCGGTTTGCCCGTGCGTGGACAGAGGACACATACCAATGCCCGCACTCGCAAAGGCCCGCGTTCCAGCGCCATTAAGAAAAAGAAATAGGAGCATGAGTCATGGCAAAAAAAACCAGAGTTAAGAAAAAACGCGTACGCCTGTCCTTCGATGAAGGCTTGGTCTTCGTGCACTCCAGCTTCAATAATACGATCGTCTCGCTTACGGACCGTTCCGGCAATGTTTTGGCCTGGAGTTCCGGAGGTAAGATCGGATACAAAGGATCCCGCAAAAGTACTCCTTTTGCCGCTCAGATGGCCGCTACAGAAGTAGCCAAAGCTGGGATGGAAATGGGTATCCAAAAAGTTGGCGTGATCGTGAAAGGTCCCGGAGGAGGACGTGAATCCTCTATCCGTGCCCTAAATGCAGCCGGCATCAGAGTAACCATGATCAAGGACGAGACCCCCATTCCACACAATGGCTGTCGTCCGCCCAAAACCAGAAGGATATAAGGAGAAATCATGGCTAAATATACCGGACCCAAAGCAAAACTTTGTCGTAGATTTGGTGAAAACATTTTTGGCGTAGCCAAATACGACCGCATCCTGGGCAAACGCAAGTACCCCGCAGGACAGCATGGCCGCACACAGCGCCGCAAAGTCTCTGACTATGGTATGCACCTGAAAGAGAAACAAAAACTGCGCCTCACCTATTGCCTGATGGAAAAGCAATTTAAGAATTACTTTGTCAAAGCCAATAAGGCCGGTGGAGTGACAGGCGATATCCTGCTGCAGTTCTTGGAACGCAGGCTGGATAACGTAGTGTACCGTATGGGCTTTGCCTCTACTCGTATGCAGTCCAGACAGTTTGTAAACCACGGCCACTTTATGGTCAATGGCAAGAAAGTGGATATCCCTTCCTTCCTTTGTAAAGAAGGCGATATTGTAGAAGTGCGCCCAAAATCTCGCGGCATGAAAATGCTCGTGGAGGCACTTGACAGCTCTGAAAGCACCTCGCCTTACGGCTGGTTAACTATAGATAAAGAGAATATGCGCGGCAGCTTCGACAGCATTCCCGCCGCAAGCGAGATTCCGGTCACAGTAGATCTGCGTCTCATCGTCGAATTCTACTCCAAGTAACCCCCCAGGAGTTTGATATGATGTATCTTGAACCATTACAAATGCCAGAAAGCGTAGAACAGGAAAAAGAAACCT
>JAJBAY010000008.1 GCA_020532515.1 Candidatus Cloacimonadota bacterium
GAGTGAAAAGTTTTCTGACGGCGCTTTTCCGCTACGCTCCAAAGCACCGTCAGAGAACTTTAAAGGTTGAAAATAGTGGTGCAGTTTAAACTTCCAAAAGTGGTGCACTTTAAAATTCCATTGACAACGTAGATACGTTTCATGTTACACCTCGTTTCTTAAGTTTAATTACAAGTTAATCGTTTTATTCCTTATGACAAATAGCATTATTTTAAGAAACTGGATTAGCGCCTGGGGACGGTTCCTCGGGGCTCAGATAAGATTAGAGTTATTAGTGCTAAGGTTTTAGATTTTTAAGGTAATGGTGGTCGCTGTTTAGTCTAATAAGAAAAGCCCGGTTTTACTCCGGGCTCTTTACAAGCATAAAAGCTATTTTACTTCACGCGGATTACTTTGCTCACAGCAGAAGCTTTATCCTGCCAGGCTCTGATGAAATAAATGCCAGTGGCGCTATCTCTGCCCTGGGAATCTTTGCCATCCCAAAGGACACTATCAGAGTCCTTATACTCTCGAATCAATTGACCACGGCTATTATAGATGCTGATCTGAGGAATACCTCCGAGTTTTGAACTAGTGCTGATGTTCAGGCTTTCAACAAAGGGTATGGGCCAGGCCTTGATCTGCAGGGCAGGGCTGATGTCTTGCACGAGATCCTCGTTACTGATGGTAAAGCCTTCCCAGAAGTATTCGGTCTTTGTGGCATCTTCCCAGCCCCAAGCATATGAGTATTGTTCGATGGAGCTGCTCAGGTTACCATTTGTATCGTAATAAAAGAAGACCTTATCTTCCGCAGTCCACTGATCTCCATCCCAATACTCCTCGTCCTGGCGGATTCTGCGCAATGAACCATCATATTCATAAATGGTACGATAATCCGGGATCCAACTATCATTTTCCCTAAGATAACTGGTTGCGGAGCTTATCATGAGGGGCATATCCAGGTCTGACATGAAAAGGATGGAACCATACATCTGGGAGATATAGTTTATGACATCAGCGCCAGTGGAGGTATCTTGAGGATGATAGACCGTCACATCTTTGCTGCTAAGAACCCAATTTGTGGAATCCGGAGAATCATAGGTGAGCTCCTCTGTGAATCTGCCTGAGCTATCGTAACTGAAGGTGCCGTGATAATAGTTTTGACTATCGCCCCATCCGTCTTCCCAGCCAAAAACCTCAAATTCAGGATATTGCCCATATACCATATGATGTCTCGTTGAGGGAATCCAAGTTTGCATATCATCGAAATCTATATTGAAGATATTAAAATGAGTAATGCGGTTTTGGGCATCAAAAAAGGACTCCGTACGCATCACAGGAAACATCTGAAAGCCTAAATCCATCAACATAATGTTGCTGATAACCATCCCAGCAGCATTGTATTCGGGGTAAATATAAGACTCTGGGCCTTGCCATTCATTCTCTTCCCAGAAATAAAAAAGTACTGAATCTACTTGAGCAGGATGGTTTTCGGAGTAGTAAAACATGGTTTGTGAATCTGGAATCAAAACTTCATACTCATAATTACTGCTTATCTGATGTGTGAGTCTAAATTCACGACTTGGGGATTTTGGAAAGTTATTACCAAGCTGCTGAGCCCTGTCCAGCAAGCCAGCGTGTGCAAATAGTGGTAGAAAGACTACCAAGAGCAAAACATAGATTTGTTTCATGACAACCTCTTTATTAAGTTTTGATACAAGATTATCCCTTTAGTTTTTGTGTCAAGCCTTTTTTAAAGAAAAGAGCACTAGTAAATAAAATTGCTCAAATCTGCTAAGCTCTCAAGATATTTTATTGGGGCTATATGGGACTTAACCCTTAAAAAGTTAATCCGATATTTATGTTGCTGATAGAAGCCTTTATGCCGATATCCCACTCAATGAATAGATGAATGTCTTTAGCCAAATTGGTCTGGTAACCAAGACCTACTGTGATGTGAGGTATGAGTGCAGAACCGGGCTTATCTGAGTCGCCTGCATTAGAGCCCCCTATCGAGCCCATATTATCTACTTCGACATAGTCAAGCCCTGTAGTTAGCAGCGTATAGAAATTACTGGAATGATATAATCTGTGTTCATGATTTATGCCTGCATACCAGAATACATCGGTGGCATAATAAATGGCATTAACAAAGTGTTCCCGCTTGGGCTTTTCACCATTCTTCCAGCCAATTCCGAGTGTCGTACCGTTTACCAAACCAAAGCTCCCACTGCCTTTAAATAGAAAGGGCTCAATGCCGCTTAGCAGTGATATAAATAGCATCAACAAGAATAGGATGGTACAAGACTTCAAAATATCTTCTCTAATTTTCAGATTTTGCTTGAAATGCAGATCACTCAGATCTTATAGATCAGATACTTCCCTTATTTTTGTGAACAGGATTAGGTTCTTTCTGAATGATCTTCCCCGTTCCGGTGCTAAATTCCTGCTGATTTATCTTGCTATTATTCAGAATTATGTCCCCTGTTCCGATCTTTATTGAGGCCGTGTTTACCTGATTGTTGCTGAGTGTGACTGATCCTGTTCCTGCTTTTGCAGAGAATACCTTAATACTACTGTCAGTTAATTCGATATCTCCTGTGCCACTTATGATTGATATGTTTTGCTGACCTTTCAAGCCTGATAGTTCTATGGTGCCGGTTCCGGTTTTTATGTCCAGCCCCAGATTCTCAGGTATATAGCCAGTTACATTATAAATTGATACAGGTTTACCGGACTTAGATTTTGTTCTGATTTTACCATTTGAGATGTAAGCAACAGCGTCACCGGGCTCGTATTCTCTGTATTTGATAGCTAAGGTCATATCACTGTCAGCGTGGCCCTTGAGGCTGATTGAAAGCGTTCCGCCCAGAATCTCCAAATCGGACAAATCGTAGTTATCAGATAAGGTTATTTCATTATCATATTTCAATTTAGTGCCGTCTATTGCCGTATCGTTTTGACCTTTAATCGCTATATGGCATGACGCTAGGACAAGCATTATAAGGCTTACCAGAACTATTGAAAATAAATCGCGTAAATGTTGCATTTCTAACCTCCTAAAGGTCTTAGGTTTCAAATATTGGTGTAAATTCCAACTCACAATCTCCACGGTCTTTTGAGAACATTTAAGGTTCTAGATTCTTGAAATTATTCTATGGTCCATCGACTGGTTACATTGTTTTTCATCTTGGGCTTAACTGTCAATATCTTTTTCTAAACAGACCGCCTTTGCGATGGATTTAACACCACTAGCCCGGCTCAGTCTCCCTTGTGGTTTGCACTTGCTTCCAATTAGTCTTCGACTCGAGATGACTCGAACACCTAAGTCAACTCGAGTCGAAAACAAGTTAGAACCGAATCGAAATCTGAGGCGAGGGCTATGGCTTGGCAAACTGCGGAAAGTGGCTGTGCTCAACGAAATCGGTGTATTACGAAAATAGGCCCGTACCACATAGCGGCACGGGCCTATCATATTAGAAGTGACTCTCAGCTCAATTAACTATTATCTGCGATATAGTTTGTGAGCAGAGAGAGGCAATGCACATAAGAGCCGAGCTCGTTATCGTACCAGCCAAAGATTTTGGCGTGGGTCACCGGCATGCCCAGTTCTTTGTCTGTCTTTACGCCTTGCGCAGCCAGAGCTTCCGGTGGGAAGCTGATGAAGCCGGTGCGGGTATGGGTTTCATGGGCTTCCAGAGTTACAGCGGCTGTAGTGCCAACGATATCAGCGGAGACGTTTTGTCTTTCACTATAGACCAGGAGGCCTTTTTGGGCACCTTTGGCGGCATTGGCATAGACCTCGTTGAGCATATTGCGATTGATCAGAGGCTCGCCCAGCTCGTCCAGCTCGGTATAGAAGGTAGCATTGAGGTTTATGAGCGACACCGTATTAGTAGGTATGCGAACGCTATCCGCCATAAAGCCGATACGTTTCACCTCAGGCATTACCAGTTCCAGCGCTTTGGTGGCACCGGTGGTCGAGAGAATGATGTTATTGATCATGCTGCGGGATTTCCGCAGGTCTGTAGCTCCGGCTTTGGGCACGTTATCCAAAATGGATTGGGTATTAGTAGAGGCATGGATGGTGCTCATGGAAGCGGTGACGATTCTGGAGGTGAGTTTGTTTTCCATCAAAGGCTTCATCATGTGCGCCAAACCAGTGGTGGTGCAGGATGCAGCGGAAATGATGTGATGTTTTGCGGGGTCATAATTCAGATGATTGATGCCAAAGATCATGGTTGTGGCATCATCGGGCATGGAGGCTGCGCCTTTGATCTTGAAAGGGGCACTGGCAATAACTTTCAGGGCACCGGAATCAAGGTGTCCGCGCAGGCAGGGTTTGCCGGATTCTGTGGACACGGTGGGGTCCAAAAATCCACCAGTGCAATCCACCACGATTTTCACGCCTTCATTCAGCCAATTGATGTCTTTGGGGTCCCGGGCTGTACGCAGGACTTTGATGGGGATGCCTTCGATGCTCAGGATTTGATTGTCTTTATCCAAAATCTTGATTTCGGCTTTCTTCCCCACCATTCCGTAGAGGAACTTGTGGATAGAGCCATAGTTGCTATCGTTTTCAATGGTCTGGATCAGATCATCGAAGCTTTTGCCGACCTCACGTCCGCAATTTACTACGAAGCCATCGAAATGTCTTAGATGGATTTGTTTCCACAACAGTAGTTTTCCGATTCTGCCCAGGCTGTTGATGCCCAGCAGGTTTTTGTTGCGTAAGCTTAGATTCATGCTTAGGGTCTCCTTTTTTTTATTTTTTTATCTTAAAATAGTGAATACACGCTTTGCAGGGGATAGTGTCCCAGGTAGATAGTTCCGCCGGTGGAATCCAGGGAGATCTTGTCTCCCGCTTTTAGCTGCACGTTTCCGATTCTGCAGGTGGAATTATCTTCATCCACAAAGAGGTCGCGGCAATTTACAATCCCGATCAAGCCCAAACGGGTCGCGGTTACTGCTGCGTGGGAAGTAACGCCGCCTCTGGAGGTTAAAAGTCCCTGACATTCAAAGAGAAGTGCCATGTCATCGGGCACAGTATCCGGTCTTACCAGGATCAAGGGGATATCCTGACCTTTGTAGAGCAGGATATCTTCTTCCCGAATCACGATGATACCATTCATCGCACCTTTGCCAATGCCAATTCCAGTACCGATGCTCTGCAGCTTGGATTCTTTGTTGCCCAGGACCTTGTATTCCGGGCTTTTGCGGATTACCTGGTTTCGAGTCTGGAGGATATACAGCTGTTCTTCCAAGGGGCCCTCAAAGGTAAATTCCATCTCCTGATGGGGATAGCGGCGCTCTTCAATGAGCTGTTTGGCATAGCGCAAAAGCGCTTGATACAAGGCGGGGAAATCCTTTTCCAATGATGCATCACCCTGTTGCCGGTTTCTTTCTGCTTCAGAAATGGGCAGAGTGTGCACCAGTCCTGCCACCACGTCTTCACCTTGACTGCAGAGGGTAAAATCCCCATTTAGACAGATGCCTGGTTCATGATGCCAATCCGCAAAAGTAAAGAGCACTCCGGTTCCGCTCTCCAAAGAGATATTGCCCATCACCATCTTTTGGATGATCACCGCTGTACCCCATTCTTCGGCGATATGGAGCTTGGCGCGATAGAGCCTGGCGCGGTCTGTATCCCAGCTATCCAAGACATGAGAGATGGCTTGATGGAGCTGCAAAAGGGGGTCCTGTTCAAAGGCTACATTGTGGCTCTCGAGCACAGCTTTATAATCCTGGGTCATAGCCTTCATCTGTTTATCGCTAAATTGAGTTTTGAGCTGAACGCCATATCGCTTTTTGTAATCTATCATTACTCTATCAAATTCATCGCGGTCAATGTCATAGGCCATGCCCCAGCTTTGAATGAGACGGCGATAGCAATCCCAGGCTGTCCAGCCGTAATTATTCTGCTGGGACAGGCTCTCGGCGATCTCATCATTGAGTCCGATATTCAGGAAGGTATCCATGGCCCCGGGCAGGCTCATGGGGGCACCACTACGCACGGAAAAAAGCAAGGGGCGCTCTGGATTTCCAAATTCCAGATTTGTGTATTGTTCCATCAGTTTGAGGTTTTTTTGGAGCAGGCTGTAGAACTCTTTGGAGATATCGGGGTGAGTATTGATGATCTCGCGATTGCGAAAGAGATCGGTAGTGATCACAAAGCCCGGAGGCACAGGGAATTCGTATTGGTGCAAGCGCTTCAGGAAGAAGGCTTTGGAGCCCAGTAAGACCTGATTTTCTATCCTGGAATTGCGGGTGTAAAGATGGAAGAAAAGCCGATCCGGATCGTAAGACATCAGTTTGAAGATATCCTCTTTGCAAAAGAGCTGGCGCATCTCGTTGAGAGCTTCCAAAATCCTGGTGATAAAGTTATCCAATCCTTGTACCAAAAAAGAAGCGCTAAGCAAATTGCGGTAAAATTCCTCGGCAAAAATCTCTTTTTGCTGTCTGCTGCCCAGCTTCGCCTCCAATCTTGCAATTTGATGATCGTAAAATCGGTAATAGTATTCGTTGATGATCTCGTTCACGCTGTCTTTGAGCAGATTGAAGATATCCAGATACTGTTCCAGGCTGATATTGGAGACGTTTTGGACAGAGCTCAGCATTGCGACTGCACTGCTAAAGGCGTCACTCGTGATCATTTCCTGCTCCATGGCGTAGTCATATATATCCAGGATGCGCACAATGCGGCGTAGCGTCTTGCCATTGATATAATTGAGATTGAGCTGGTCTCTATTACGCTCAAAGAGGCGGCCGATTACATTTTCCAGCCTGAAGATCATGCCCATCGCTTCCAGTTTGGGTTCGCGGTAGATCCCGTACATCGAAGGTATGCCAGCGGCGATGTGGCGTTTGTAATAGATATTTTCCCAGGGGGTGGTGGGTTTGGGGTCCAGCACCTGTGTATTGAGCTTGCCGATGTATCCCAACATTTGCCGGATAGAGCTGTCATAGTCTCTGCGGTTCAGGCTGGTGCGCAGGCGGTTTTGCTCTTTGGCATCAAAAAAGCTGTAGCGGGTAAGGAACTTCACGATATCATAAGGGTCGAGGTTATATTTGTCCTTGAGCAAGAAGTGGCAGTAGCACAAGAGCTTCAGGCGTTTGGTATAATAATCCTCTTCCAGGCCCCTGAAGATGATTTCCACTCTTTGCCAGGAAAGCGCCAGCAGCTCCGTATCGCTGAGCCCGATCTGGGCTAGAAAGGCATTCACGGCCTCACTCTGGGCTTGGGTGCGTTTGTTTAAAGTCTTGATCTGCAGCCAGACATCCTCTGGGATAATCTTTTCGAGGGGACTGGGGTCCAGAGTGACCCAATAGCGCAGAATTTTCTCTATGAGCGTGATATGAGTGTTGTTGCTCTCGGTATGCACCTGTTTGCGCAGGAAATGGATGAGCCGGTCTTTACGCTGGGAAAGTTCATCCAGATTCGTGCTGGCATCGCGTATTTCGCCTTCGGCTCCGATCTCGTTGAAGAAGACGGGAAACATTCTCAGCATGTGCTTGCTCTGCACAAAGATGGGGCTGATGTCTGCACCTAAAAAGGCAGAAACATCCTTTTGAAAGAGGTCTGTATCGGCGATGAATACGCCTTTGCGGGTCATGCTGATGATGGTGAAGGCAAGCAGGTCTTTGTTTTGCAGAGGATCGATGGCGATCAGCTCCAGCAGGATGCGCAGATGCTTCACGTGGTTTTTATCTACATCAATCTGCCAGTCGCTGGCGATGCGCACTTCTCCAGGGGAGGTAAAGCCGAGGTCTATGATCAGCTCGATGATTTTACGTTTCAAGTCCAGGTTAGAGCCCTTCAGCACTGCTTTGCCGATGGTGTGCAGGCAATCCAGCACTATGCTCAGATGCGTCTTGCTAAAGGCATGCAGGGTTTCAAATACCGTATCCAGCATTTGGGATACTTCGTCTGGCGTGAGCTCTTCATAGAGATTGGCCAATTGCCGGTTTAGATCCCACAAAAGGTGATCCATGAGATCGATCATGGTGGGTAGGCCCAAAAGGAAGAAGATGTATTGCACCCGATGGCTGAGATGGGGAAATTCGCTGATATAATCGCGATGCAGACTGGCAATTTCAGAAAAGGCGGGCACTGCTTTCAGCTCATCAGCGCTGGTGGCTGCTTTTACCACTTTCTGCCAATGCTCGTAAAAATCATCTGAAGGGAGGCGCGAGGTGTCCATGTCTTCCGGCTTATCTTGCAGGTGACTGAGCCAGGAATTGATATCGGTGCTCTTTTGCCAGTGAGACAGGGTTGCCTCCAGGAGCTGCCGCAAGATCTGGAGACTGCGGTCGTTATCTGGAGTTTTTTGCTCGAGCTTTATCAAGGCTTTGCGGGCCACGCTGCTGAGGCGGATAAACAGGAATTCATGGGCCTTGTAAAAAGCCTCAATCATGTCTAAAACACGATCAAATATCGCTGGTAGAGGGTACTCACAGAGGGCCGAGCAAAACTCCAGAAAGTCCTGGAAGAGCTTCTTGTACTGCTCATCCTTTGTGCACACAGTTTCCACTTTGTTATAGAAATCCAGGATCACATTCAGTGCTCTTTCGGCCTCCGTGCGGCCACAAAACCACCAGAGATCGCCCAAAATGCTCGTTCGCATCAGGGACAGGGCGATACCAGGGTTTACAAAGGGGTGATACAATTCATCCAAAAAGGCGCGCAGGCGTTGATTGACCCCATAATAATCACTGGAAAGATCCAGTAACCATTTGGCAGAGTCATCCAGCTGGACCTCTATCACCCTGGTATTCTGAAGGTTCACGGTTAGAGCTTTTGATTCTATGCTATCCACTACCTTTTCCTTTAGTATTATCATGTTTTATATACGAAATTACCTTCCCCCTTTTTAAATGCTGGTCACTTTCTGTCAAGCGAGATTCTTGAGGGAAGCGATAATTGCGGAAATGCTTGACATGAACAGCCTCCTCAATTCTTAAGTTATCTGGTGAATAGATGAAAATACCTGTTTTATGTCTCCTGATTATTGTCCTGTTGCCAGGCTTGGTGCTCGCACAAATAAGCCAGGGGGAGCTTGTGCCCATAAGCATGGATGCTCCCTTGCCGGATAGCCTCAAAATCGATCTGAACACAGCCAGCTCTCTGGATTCACTATTTTATGCAGCAGATAGCATCCGCGCTTATTATCAGGACGAGCAGATCTGGTTACATGGTAATACATCTATAGATTATGGTGTCTCCAAGATACAGGCTGATTCCCTCTTTCTGGATTTAAAAAGGGAACAGGCCACCACCTTTGGGCTCACTCTGATGCAGGATAACGGCCAACTTCTAATTGGAGAGGATGTGCAGTACGACATCCGCAGTCAGACCGGCAGGCTGAGCCGTGGACAGAGCTATATCGAAAATGGCTATTACAGCGGTGAGGAGATCCGGAAAATAGATTCCACCATCTACGATATCGATGGAGGCAGCTTTACCACCTGTGATCTTGCCGAGCCCAGCTTTTGGTTCTGGGCCAAAGCCATGCGCATCTATCAAAAAGACAAAGTGGTAGGCAAACATGTGGTGGCCTATGTAAACCACATGCCTATCTTCTATTTCCCCTTCGTAACCATGAGTATCAAGCGTGGACGTCATGCCGGCCTCCTGGTTCCCGAACCCGGATATAACAGCGTGGATGGCAAATATATCCGTGATATAGCGCTGTACTATCCTTACAAAGACTATGCCGATTTCACCCTGGGTATGGATCTCATGGAAAAGACCGGATGGAAGGCTAAGTTCGATACAAATTACTTGAAACGCTATTACTTTAATGGTGGGCTTGCTGCCAGCTATCAAAAGAATACCAGTAGATCTGGCACGCAATTTGACTGGTCTCTCAGGGCGAATCACCATCACGACTTGCCGGAGAAATCTGCCTTGGACGTTTCCCTGGACTTTATCAGCAATAAAAGGATCTGGCAAAGCAGTGATTTGGTGGACGAGTCTTTGGCTCAAAGGCTGAGTTCCAGCATTTCATATCGCAAGCCCATCGGCAATACCTATCTGAATGCAGGTGCACTCTACAATCAAGATCTGATCAACGATACCGCCAGCCTCAGCCTGCCGAGTGTAAGCTGGAGCGTATCCAGCCGGCCGGTTTATGAGTTCTTTAGACAAAAGAGCGATGTCTGGTACTCCGGGCTGAGTTACAACTACAATGTCCGTCTGGATCATACCGGGGATATTCGCAAAAAAGACCCGTCATTTCAGGATTACATCTGGGCAAATACCCTTGATGACGACAATCCGGACAAATACCTGGTGGAGCATCACGCTGGCGTCAGACACTCCATGGGGCTCTCCAATAGCTTTAACTACCGCGGTTGGCTGAATTTGCGCCAGAGCGTGGACTATAACGAAGCCTGGTTCGATCGTAACCGCAAAGGGCAGAAGTGGGTGCGGGGAAACGACTATTCAGCCTCTCTGAATGGCAGCTTCAATATGTATGGACTCCGCAGCTTCGGCGCATCCGGAGTCAATGCTATCCGGCATGTCTTGACCCCTTCCGTAGGCCTCAGCTATCTGCCGGATCACTCCGACAATAGCCAATATTACGGTTTCGGAGGCATTTCACTGAGACAGAATGCAAAAAGGCAGGCCAATCTCAGCTTTGCCCTGGCGCAGAAATGGCAGCTAAAACTGGGTGAAGAACGCACACAGCGCAAGCTAAACGATTTGCTGAGCTGGGATTCCCGCATCTCTGCAGACCTTCTCAAAGATGACAAACGTTTTGGCAATATTACTCACACCCTGGGTTTTCGGCCTGGATCAATGAATCTGGGTTCCCTAAAGCATGATAGCTGGGCTTTGAATAACCTGAAAGCCAGCTACAGCTCTCGCCTGAGTCTGATTCAAGAGACTTATAAAATGAGCTTCGATGACCTGGCCATCAAGAATCAATACTTTTCCCAGACTATCGGCATCGGTGGAGATGCAAATTATGCAGAGTACTTTCCCATGCCCTTAAACAGAACTTTTTCCGCCTTTGGGGAAGAGGCTCCTGCTACCAATCCCAGCATCTTGACTGATAGCTGGAACCTGAGCATTACCCACGATCTTTTTGCTCCCAAGAGCCTTTTATATCCCCGCAGCCAGAATCTGCGGATGAGCGCCGGCTTCAAGCTAAGCAAAAACTTCAGCCTGAGCTATTCGAACTACTACAACCTGAAGGATAAAGAGCTTATTTCACAGGGCCTCAGTCTCAGCCGGGACCTGCACTGCTGGAAGCTGGACTTTTCCTTTACCAAACGTAACGAGTATTGGGATTACCGCATTGTCTTCTTCAATAAGCAATTCCCAGACGCTCTGAAATTTAAGACCAGTGACAGTAAAAAGTATTAAACGCGCAGTATTTTTGGATCGGGATGGCACGATCAGCCCGGATGAATTCGGCTATATCAATAATCCTGAGCATTACCACCTTTACCCGCAGACCCCGCAGGCCCTGCGCATCTTTAGTGAACTGGGCTACCTGATCTTCATCGTTACAAACCAAAGCGGCATCGCCAGAGGATATCTGGACCTAAAGCAGCTTAATCAGGTACATCAAAAGATGCGAGAGCTGATTGCAGACGCGGGAGTTCAGCTGGATGGCATTTACTTTTCCCCTTATCATCGTGATGGCATTGTAGAGCCCTACAACTTGGATCATGAAGATCGCAAACCCGGAATAGGCATGTTCAAACAGGCCAGAGCCGAGTTCTGCTTCGATCCTTTCCAGTCTTTTATGATTGGCGATCGCAGCACCGATATCGGCTTTGCGCATAATTCAAAGATGAAGAGCATTTTGCTGCTCACCGGAAACGGCGAAGAGGAATTCAAGCAGCTTGTCAGCTCTTCTGCAGAATACAAACCTGACTTTATCTGTGAGAACATCCTGACCGCAGCCGAAATGATAAAACGCTTTTACCCATGAAGTTTATAGGCCGGTACAGCCCTGAAAAGTTCCAGAATTTCAGCTTCGATGCCCAGATCAAAGCGCTGAATAAACTCCTTACCGAGCTGGAATCTGAGCTTGCCAATCCCATCAGCCGCCAGTCTCTGATTCAGCAGCTCCAGGAGCTCTACCCTCTGTGCAAAAAGGCTTTACCGCCCCGAATGGACTCTCTGATCCGCGATCTGCCCACAGATCCTTTTCGGCTCCTGCGTGCCTTAGCCCAATATCAGGGAGATAAAACTTTCAAAGATAGCCAAATTCAGCTTAAAACCGGAGATGGCAATGCCAGACCTGATCCAGATGCCTTAAAACGAGCTGCTCAGATCACCGTGATAGCGGACAACCTGCGCAGCGTGTTTAACGTGGGCTCTCTATTTCGCATCGCAGAATGCCTGTCTATAGGCAAATTGATCCTCTGCGGCATATCGCCCACACCACAGCACCCGAATATGGCAAAAACAGCCTTGGGCACCTCTGAGCGAGTCCCTTTTAGCTATCGAGAGAGCACCATTGATGCCGTAATGGAGCTGAAGAACGCAGGACACAGGATCTACGCTTTGGAGACCGCTGAACCCTCGCAATCTGTCTATAAAACAGAGTTTGATCTGCCTTTGGCACTGGTAGTGGGTAATGAGGCCCTGGGCATCGATCCCCAAGTATTAAGCCTTTGTGATGAGATAGTATATCTTCCAGTTTTAGGCTGGAAGAATTCCCTCAATGTGAGCGTAGCCGCCTCGGTCGCGCTTTATCAAATTATGTTTGGAGGAAACTATGCAAGCTAACGAATACTATCAAAAAGTAGTGGAGCTGACCGCAGGCAATCAGCCGCTTTGGCAAGCCAGCATCATCCACACCGATGGCTCATCTCCGGCTCGAACTGGAATGAAGCTGCTCATCCCGCTTTCAGGCACTGTTTACGGCAATCTTGGTGGGGGAGAGCTGGAACACAAGATCATTGAGTTTGTGCGGGAACATCAGCCGCCCCAGGCCCAGCAGCTCAGTTTTGATCTCGGCAGTGGCGAGCTTGGAGACCACAAACCTACTGCCATGATCTGTGGCGGATCAGCCACCGTATTCATCGAGGCACTCTTTGTTACCCATCAGCTTTTTATCATCGGAGCCGGACATTGTGGCAAGGCTTTGGGGCATTTGGCCAAACTCTGCGGCTTTTGGGTGCATTTGGTGGATAACCGCCAGGATATCCTGGACCTCATCCCAGAAGAAAGCTTTCACATGAGGCAGGTCAACGATTTTTCCGCTATATCCCAAGCTGTGAGCTTTGGTCCAAACTCCTGGATTGTGATCATGACCCATGGCCATCTGCATGACAAGCAGGTCTTACAGCAGTGTCTCAGCCAGGATTTCCGTTATCTGGGCATGATCGGCAGCCGAAACAAAGTCTCGGAAACCTTTGCTCTGCTCAGCAGGCAGGGTTATAGCCTCGATCTGCTCCAAAAAGTGCATGCACCCATTGGACTTACCATCGGCAGCCAACAGCCTTACGAGATCGCCATCAGCATTATGGCAGAGCTCATTCGCGAGCTGCGCCTCAATTGATCTTATAACCAAAAACGGCTCTCTTTCAAACCGAGTGAGTAATGCACTCTACCTCAATATCCGTATTCTTGTAAGAATTCCAGTCCAAAGTATGAGCAGGATTATAGCAAGAGTAGCTTGGTTGTTTTTCTTCGAAAGACAGCTTTATCAGCCTTGTTGCAGGAGGCATACAGTAGAGATACCGTGGAGATACCAGGAAATAATCCTCTTATCTCCACGTCATCGTGAGCATATATTATGCGCCATGGGCACTGCAAGAAATGACCTACCCACTCAGTTTGAAAGTGAGCCCCAAAAACACAACTAACCAAAAAGGAGCCCGAACATTTCGGGCTCCTTTAGCTATATAGAGCTAGTTTATTTCATGAGGATCATTTTGCGGCTTTGGCGCATCTCACCCTGCGCAGCAGAGTAGAAATAAAGGCCACTGGACACGGCATTGCCGTTTTCATCTTGTCCATTCCAGGTAAAGCTGTGTGAGCCTTGTGCCAGTTTACCCTGGAAGAGCTTTTTCACCAATTGTCCTTTGGTATTATAGATAGTAAGCTCGATCTCGCCTTTCTGAGGCATATCAAGCGCTATCGTGGTAGAGGGATTGAAGGGATTGGGATAGTTTTGCCCAAGCTTGGGATTTTGCAGCCCGGGGGCTATCGGATCTTCATTTGAGACAGTTTCATTATTCAGTTTTTGAACGTAGAGTCCCATAATCACAGTTTTACCACCGCTGCGGCCATCTGCCCAGACCACATAAGCGTTGTTGTTCAAAACACAGCCTTTGGGCTCCAGCTGAGCCTTTATCGCGCTGGAAAGTACGAGGCCAGTACCAGGAAAGACGAGTTGCCCATTGTTATTTAAATAGTTGTAATAAATATCAGGGTCTGGGGCAAGGTAATCGGCCCAGGTCACCAGAATTCCGTTGTCATCGAAGCTAAGCAGGTTGGGAGTGGACTGCGAGGAGTCTTTTACCGCCACTGCATTGCCCAGGCTTGCCCACAAGGGGATTCCCGGGAAGCTGAATTTCTGAGCTCTGATGTCGTGTTCGCCATCGACGATTTCGCACCAAGCGGCTATGATTCCATGATCGGTGACCGTGAGGTCTGCAAATTCTTGTTCCAGATCATTGGCTGCGATCTGCAAGCCCTCTGGGTCCCAGAGGATCTGGCCAGCTCCGGTGATATGCTGCGCATAATATTGCATAAAGCCAGCACGGAGGTCTTTCCAAGTGATTACTATACCCTGAGGAGTGGCTGCGGCTACGGGTAGATTCTGAGCCTGCAGCATCAGGTTTTCAACATCGCTGGCTTGCAGGCCTGCCTCTTCCCAACCGGCATAAGCAGTCCCATCTTCAGCCACACGTTTGGCCCAGATGGTCTGAGCCGAGCCTGTGCTCATGGAGTTTGTCCTGTGCCAGACATAGATATCATCGATAATGTCTGTGAGTATGCATTCGCTGAAAACATCATCACCCGTCAATACAGAGATCATGGTGCCATTTGGTCCCCAGAGCTTTTCATTATTCATGATCCTTTGACCGTGAACATGGTATACGAAAGTGCCAGCTATGGGGTCCCAATTTGACCAGCCAATATAGAAAGAGCCATTGTGATAGGAGATTTTGGGATCAAGCTGAGCAAGGGATTGTTCTGCGGTGATTTTGATGCCATTATCCCCCCAAAGCCTTTCACCATTTACACCTATCAGCTGGGCATATATATTGGGATCATCATCACGCTTATCCACCCAGACCAAGGCTATCTCACCATTATCGTTCACCACGGCCTGGGGATATTCTTGAGAACCTCCACCTTGCAGGGTTACAGGGCGCCCATTGGTCTCAAGGGTGGTCGTGCCATCTTCGGTCAGGAATTGGAAAAAGATGCGAGATCCGTCGTTTGCAAAGCGGGTATCTTGCCAAATTATTACGCTGTCATTCTGGCGGGGCAGGATCGTATATTGTCCTTCGATTGCATCGCCGCTGAGGCCCCAGAAGATTTGCTTGCCGTCGGGCTCAAGAAGCTCAGTGCCACTGGCATCCAAAACCTGATAATACAGGCCTACACTACCATTTCTTATGTCCATCCAGTTTATGAAAACCTTATCTCCGCTTACTTTTATCAAGCCACCATTTTGCTCATTGGGCTGGGTGCAGATAGCCTTTCCGCCCGGGGTCCACATGGCTTCACCAGCGCTATTAAGATGCTGGGCATAGACGTCGTCATTGGGAGTGTTTCCATTGCGCAGATCATCCCAGACTATATAGACTCCACCGTTGTTGTCAGAATCCATGCGCTGACCGATCTGCGAGAATTCGGCGGTAGCGAGTTCTATACCTTCGGCTGCCCATAGCTTAGTGCCATTGGCGGATATCTTCTGTGCAAAGAGGTCTGCAGCTTGGTCGCTCAAGCGGAAGTCTTCCCAGACTATTACGACGGCGTTGTCCGAAGTTGCTTGAATTCGGGGATTCTTTTGAGGCGTGGGGGTACCCAAGAGCGTATCCTGATCGCCATAGACGATGAAGGGGTTTGGCCACAAGAATTCTCCGGCCAGATTAACTTTCTGAGCGTAGATATCCGGATCTGCAAAGCGTTGGTCTGTCCAGGTAAACACAAAATCACCACCACTTAGGGCTGCCATCCTCACTCCGAATTGGTCTCCGTCGGCCACAGCCAGATCAAGAGGAGCAGCCCAAGTCATATTGCCATTACCATCAAAACGCTTGGCATATAAACTCTTACTATTCACATAATCATGAGTATAGCCCAGCATTATGCCTCCCTGTCCATCGGGAAGCATGGTATTTTGGGTTTCGTCGCCAGGGCCATTGGCCACAGGGATGCCGTTTAAAGCCCAAAGAGGCTCACCCGAAGCCGAAAGCCTTTGTGCATAGAGATCATTGCTGGGATTACGACCGTCTCCCCATACGATGAAAGCTCCACCATTCGGGTCTGCTTCCATATTGATTCCGAGTTGCAAGCCGTTTCCCACGCAAACTGGTTTCCCACCTGCTGGCCACAAAAGCTCACCATTCGTATTTATCTTTTGGGCAAAGACATCGCCATCCAAATCTTGGGAGAAGTCTATCCAGGCAATGATATAGTTATTGTCTGAAGTACGGGTGATCACAGGGTCTTCCTGACGGTCAGGCTTGCCATCAATGAGCACGGGATCTCCCCACACCATATTGCCACTGGCATCTACTTTTTGAGCCCAAAGGTCTCTTTCACCCAGTTTGGTGTCACTCCATACATAGATCGCTCCACCATCAGGAGTATCGATTCCCGTGCGGAACCACTCAATATTCACTCCCTGGCGGATGGGAACTGCGTCGTTCCACATTAAAGCCGCGGATAGTAAAGCTACCGACATCGTCAGTAACATGATCAGAGTAATCTGTCTCATACTCATCTCCTTTATTCATAATAAATTATTTAAAAAATCAACCCGATGATTTGCGGGTATTTCTTCCTATCGCTTATTAGATGCAAGAAGAGTTCCAATCTGCAGCTTAAACGGAATGATCACGATAAAATAAAGAGTCTGAGCTTAGAATAGATTGGTTTCTTTAGCCAGGACTGCTATTTCATGAGCATCATTTTTCGCGTATGGCAGTGTCCGCTGCTTTCCAGCTTCAGCAGGAAGACTCCGGAGCTGAGCTCACGGTTACTCTGATCTCTGCCATCCCAGATGAGCTGGTGCTGTCCTCGGGAGAAACTGCCGCTTGCCAGATCCTTAACCTTTTGCCCCCGTGCATTATAGATCGTGAGCTTCACCACCCCATCCTCCAGCATAAAAAATGAGATAGTAGTACTGGGGTTGAAGGGATTAGGGGCGATGCTGATATACTGCTGAGTTCCACCCAAAAGATCATCGACGCCGGTGGGTGCCTCAAAAGATACTTCGGTGCTAAAACCCGAACTGGAGAATGAATTGTCGATGGCCACGACGCTCCAATAGTACGTAGCTCCAGGGGTGAAAACATCCTTCCTTATCCTATATGACGTAGAAGAATGGATATTGCCAAAGTCTGGACGCAACCCCTGTCCATACTGGTTTGTTGAAGCAGAAACGATGTCACAGGCATCCGGAGATGATCCTATTTTGATGGAGTAGGATAAGCTGATCGGGTGCTGCTCACTATCGATGGATCTGTCCCAAGTGAAAAGTAGATAATCCCCATTTTCTGTCACAGCAAGGTTTGCAGGCTCATAGGGAGCCCAGTTTGCTTCGGCCCCGGTACTCTCGTACAGGCGGGATATAGCTGTACCGCTCGCATTCCTGCCCGTAATGAGTATGTCCAGATCTCCATCGTTATCAAAGTCGCACAATCCTATCGAGGCAAAGCACACTCCGGTCAAAAGTTGCTGGAGGGCAAAGCTGCTGCCATCGTTCAGATACACCGCAGAATATGGGCTGAATGGGGAATTCAAGCTTCTGGCACCTGCTATCACCAAATCCAGATATCCATTATTATCCATGTCTCCCCAGGCTATTGAAGACAAAAAGACGCCCATCAGGGGTGCATTAATATCGGTAAATATCCCATTGTCGTTACGATAAATCTTGGTGACATATTCATTATTACTCGTTCGGCCCGAAAGAGCTATGTCCAAGAGCCCATCGTTATTATAGTCTCCCCAAGCCACAGAGGAATTCCCTACCGCCAGTAGATTGGCGTTGATATCGGTAAAGAAACCGTGATCATTTCTGAAGATTTTGGATATCCTGGTCCCATCTTGAGTAATCCCTGTAATCAATATATCCAAGCATCCATCATTGTCATAGTCTGCCCACTTTACGGAACCAGAATGAACACCGGGTAGCTCAATTCCGCTGTCAACAAATCCTTCAGAGGTGTTCAAATACAAGATAGTCGTGCACTCAAAAGCGGATCGAAAGGAAAGGCGTGAGCAAGGGCTACTGGGGACTTATTGCCCGCAAGATTCTATATGCAGCAGCACAATCATCATCAATGGATATTTAGTCCTTCACAGTCCGGTCTTGTCCTTGAACAAATACCTTCGAGAGCTCAAAATCCTCGCTCAGGAAGCAAACTTGACTAAGGCTGTGAGCTCCGATCTCGAAGCCCTGAGGCGGTTTGAGCAGGATGAAGTCCGCATCTTTGCCTGCAGATAGTGAGCCGAGGCGATCCTGAAGCCCCAGGATCTGCGCGCTACCCAGGGTGATATGATAGAGCATCTCTGCAGGCAATACAGGAAGCTCGCTTTGGCGGAAATTCATTTGTTTGGCGTGCTGCAGCATGTTCAGGGTGGTGCCCGCTCCCACATCGCTACCCAGACCAAAGGGGAGGCCTCTGTCTGCAATGCGCTTTAGGGGATATTCACCGCTTTTCAGATAGAAATTTGAATCCGGACAGTGGGCAATGGCGGAGTGGCTTTGCGCCAGCAGATCCAGCTCGGCATCCGCAAGATGGATAGCATGTCCCAAGATGGTGCGGGGCCCCAGAATGCCATAATCTGCATAGACCTCGGTGTATGTCTCCTGGCCAAAGAGCTGTTTCACCCACCTGGTCTCTTCCAGGTTTTCGGAGAGATGGGTCTGGATAAAGGCTTCATGTGCAGAGGCGTACTTGCCGGTCTCCCGCATCAAGGTCTCTGAGCAGGTGGGGGCAAAACGGGGGCTGAAGATGTAGCCCAAAAAAGGACTATCCCACTTTTCAAAAAGCTCGATGCTGTGCTTCAGGGCATAATCCGTGCTGTGCAGGATGCCCTCTGGAGAATTCATGTCCATCATCGTCATGCCGATCTTGGCGCGAATGCCCAGTTCGCGAGCCACTTCAAAGGCGGCATCAGCAGCCTGGCGGAATGGCGCTGTATAGATCACAGAAAAGGTGGTGCCGCGCCTGAGCAAAGCCTGATAGAAATCCAGACTTAGCTGGCGGGCATAATCGGGATCGCTGCTGCGCATTTCTTCGGGGAAGACATGCTCTTTCAGCCAGGGCAAGAGAGCCGGTTCATACATTCCCCGGATGCGGTATTGAGAAAGATGCACGTGCAGATCGATGAGGCCCGGCAGGATGATGTGATCCCGATAGTCTTCCCAGGCTCCTGAAAAGTCCCTGAAGGCAGTGATGGAGTGGATCTTCTCCCCATCAAAGCTCAGCACATGATCTGCCAGATACTCTGCCTCAGTAGGCGAGATGGGGTTAAAGATATTGCTGCGCAGGTGCTTCATGGCTTTGGCCTAAACAGTTCATAGTGCAGGATTTGGCTTTGTCCCAGACCAAAGTGCAATTCCGGAGCATTTTGGGTGCTGCTACCTTTGGCGGAGCTGAGCTCGCGGATCAGGCTGTAGTCCTGTCCATATTTATCTCTCAGATAGAGCTTTACCCGCGCGCCAAAAGCGGGACTATTGGGGTGCATCGGGGTGTCTTTTCCGATCTGGATCAGTTCTATTTTACCTTTGTCATACACAGGCTTGATGTACAGGGCTTTATTGTAGTTTTTTGTTACATTACAGAGGATTTTAGTACCGTTTCCGCTGCCGATCACCAGATCAATGAGGCCGTCACGATTCAGGTCTCCCGCTGCGCAGGACCAGCCGTTGTAGACACGGGCGCCAGACAGGAAGGTGATATCGGTGAAAGTGCGATCGCCATTGTTGTGATACAGATAGCTGCGGTCATTTTCATAGACACTGGTGATATAAAGGTCAAGGAAGCCATCGTTATCGGCATCGAAGAAGAGCGGCTCTGCATGGAGTTCATCATAACTGATGCCGCTACCCTCTGTAATGTCCGTAAAGAGCCAATAGTAAAGGGTATCCGCGCCCACTACCCGATGAGTCAGGCCATCATTGCGCAGGAGCATCGTGATATCCGAAATATCCATAAACCGGGGATGGGCTAGATTTGCGATGATGAGGTCCAGATCGCCGTCATTATCTATATCCCCCCAATCCGCTCCGATGCTGTGGCCGTAATAGCCATTTGTATATTCTCCGGCCACGCCATAGAGGGCGGCTACATCGACAAAGAGAGAATCGGCCTGTTTAAAGAGGAAATTGCGGTTCAGACGGTAGTTCGTCACCAGGATCTCCTGCTTTCCGTCGTTGTCAAAATCTGCGGGAGCCACTCCGCGTCCTGCCAGACCGGGTTCGGTGGTGTATTTTGGAAGCCGGAAGCCTCTTTCCTGGCTTCTGTCGCTGAAAAAGCCTCCCTCATTTTCCCAGAAGAAATCCGGGAAACCGCTTCTTTCTTGCCAGACTTCGTAATTTGCCATGTATAGCGAGGGATAGCCGTCTTGATTGATATTCACCCAAGCGGCACCTTCGGTGGGCATTTGATCATCGATATCGCCGGCTTTGGCGTTTACTCTTACAAAAGAATGATCCTGATTTTGTTTCATGAGGGCGTCTCCCACACCCTCGGAATTGTGAGACAGACTCACAAAGTCCAGGAGGCCATCTTGGTTAAAATCTGCCCAGAGACCGCCATTGCCATGTAAAAACACGGATGTATCAGGGTGTGCTGTGAAATTGAAAGAACCGAGATTGCGATAGATCTTGCGGCCATTGAAGAGGATATCAAGCTGGCCATCGTTGTCATAATCTGCCAAAGCTACGCGCGTATATCGTTCTTCATCAAAGGTGTGCGTATCCTCAAAGATGATGCCGTCATAGTCAAAGACCTTCCTGAGATATTCCAGAGGGCCTTGGTTGATTTTCCTTTTCGCCAAAATGCTGTTGATCATAGCTAAAGCTTGGGGATCGTATTGTTTGCGGGGTGCGCCGTAGATCAGGCATTGGCCAAAGTCTTTGATGGCCTGTTTTTGGTAATCGGACTTACTATACAGAGCGTTTAGCTTGCCCCGCCAAAAGTATAGCTCTGCCAGTTCACCTTGGTCGTTGGAGGCGAAAGAGACCTGGTTGATCATGTCCAAGAGCTTTATCTGATCCTTGCTTGGCTTTTTGTACAGACCGATCAGTTCTTCTTCATCACCGTATAAAGAGCCGCCTTTTGCCTTTGCTTTGTATAGGGAGAGCTGGTAATAATAGTGGGTTTTTACTTCTTGCAATTGAACCCGGTTCTTCCAGGCTTCTGTGGAATAGGAGTCATGCAATACTATGGCGCTATCTGCCATGCTGGCAGTGGTTAGAGCTTTGATGGCTGCGTTCAGAAACTTTTGATTTGAGCCTGCATCTGTCTGCTGTCTTCTATTCGAGGGGCTCGCCATAAAAAGCGCTGCAATATAGGCATGAGCTGGGGATTTATCCTTTTGTTCATCAATCACACTTTGCATCTGAGCATAGTCTTTGAGCTGGGAAAGATGATAAAGGTGATAGTAAAAAACGGCTTGGTGCCATTTGGAATGCGGATATACATCGTAAAAAGAGGCGATCAGTTCCAGGGCTTCATAGCTGCTGGCCAAAGTGGAGATTTCATCCAGGAGGCCTTTGGCATTGGCTTCGATCACAGCGTTGTATGCGCTGAGGTTTTGAAGTTTATCCAGCTCCAAGTCTTCACTGATACCGCTGTAATAGGCAAAGACCAGGGAATCTGCCTGGCTCTGAAAACTGGAGGAAAGCAGGAGGGTTTTGATCTTAAGAGCGGTGGAATCTGGCACTATAACACTTTGCAAAATGAGCCATTGCAGGGCATCTTCCAAAGAGCCGGTTTCAAGGACAAGGCGGTAGTGCAGATCAGCGGCCAAATCTACCTTCTGCGTTCTTTGGGCATATTCGAGTAGCGCTTTTTGATCGTCCGGGTCGGCGCTATCTGCCAAAAGCAGGAAGTCGTTCTCATACTTTTGAATCAGTTCAAATTGCTCCCGATTCAGCAGGAAACGCAGGTCAGCGGCATTCACCCTTTGGGCTGCCAGAGCGCTGCTTGCATTGAGGCAGAGGGTGATAACTGTGAATAGTAATAATGCTTTTTTCATCTTAATCCAAACTTTTGAGCAGATCTTCTATCTCATCTTTTGTGAAGGTATAGACTGCGCTGCAATAATGACAAACGGGCGAGATATCTTCCCGCAGGTCTTGCAATTCCTCTTTACCCAAAAGCAGGAGGCCACGGGCAAAACGTTCTTTGCTGCAATCGCACTGAAACCGGATGGGAGTGCTTTTGCTGATCTGCCAAGCGAGGCCTTTCAGCACAAATCTGTCCAGGATTTCTTCGATAGTCATGCCCATATCCATGAGATCTGAGACATTGGGGGTATTTATCATATTCTCTTCAATCTGTAGAGTGAGGCTTTTATCTGCCTGAGGCAGGGCCTGGATCATGATTCCGCCTGCGGCACGGATGCGGGCTTCCTGATCAATTAAAACTCCCAGATTCACCGCAGAGGGGAGTTGCTCGCTTTGGTGATAGTAGTAGGCCAGATCAGTGCCAATCTCGCCATCCCGCAGCTCAATCTTGCCTTGGTAGGGGGCTTTGAGCCCGCTTTGACGGATTACGGTGAAGGTTCCTTTGCCCAGGTTTTTACCCACCAAAAAGTTGTCTTGATTTTCCGGCAGCCAGAGCTGGGGTACAAAGGCATAACCCTTGAGCATGCCTTCTTTGTTCGCGATAACGATGCCGCCCTTCAAGGGACCTTCCGCATCTATGCGGATAGAGATCTCGCCCTGCGGGGCTTTGAGTTCGCCGCTCATCAGGGCTACTGCGGTTATCAGACGTCCCATCAAGATCGAGGGCAGAGGGTACAGATCGTGTATATCTCTGATCTGCTGTACTATCCCTGTGGTTTCACAGGCAAAGAGGCGAAATTGATTATCCTCTATGCTGCCGCGTAGCAGGGTTTCTTTAGAATTCGTCATTTTCTATCCAATCTGTGCTAATTACAGTTTTGGGGTAATAAAGCTCCAGAATATCCGCATATTCAGAGCCGTTTCTGGCCATCCTGAGGGCTCCCACCTGGCACATGCCCACTCCGTGACCGGAGCCGCGGCCAATGATTACTATTGTGGCTGGCGGGTAAATGATGGGTCTGCCAGCTGCTCCCTCAAAATAGAAAAATGAGGAGGGTAGTGCCTCAAAAGCTTGGCGGATTTTGTATTCCCCGCTTAGGATGATTTCTTTGTTACCCTTGATTCTCAGCTTCAGGATGCGTCCGGAGCGTCCACGTTCGAGGATCTCGATGCTATGGATCCGGGAAAGTCCGAGGCTTTTGGCCAGAGTCTTGCTGCTGAGACGCCTTTCCCAGTGGAGTGTGCCGCTTTCCCAGGTGCTCATGCCATTGGTTTGAGGCTTGATATTTAACCAATTGGCCGCACCTGCTTCGGTGGAAAGATCATATCGATCTGCCTCAGGAATGCAGGTAGAGCCACTGAGATGCGGGATATAGCTGCCTTTCCAGATCGCTTGTGAAGAGTCCGTCTTGCCTCCGCAACAGCTGTGGTAGGTGGCGTCAGCTACACGGTCCAGGGTGGTCAAGATCTCGGCAGCGGTGTACATTACGGCACTTTCGATGGCTACATTACGCTGGTATTTGCCTTTATAAACCTGGCAGTGAGTGCGATTGCAGAGGTCGTAGCCGTCTTTGGTGTGGCGGTTGTACAAGAGCAGGTTCACGGCATGGGTTCTGGCAGCCACGGCTTGGGCTTTGAGGGCTTCAGCGGGGCTGTAATTGCCGATTTCATTGGGTATGACTCCGGCGATATATTCCTCCAAGGGGATAATCTGATTTAGCACGAGCCTGTCTTCGACTACCTTAAGTATGAATTCCCCCTCATAGCGCAGTCCGTCTATCCAGATTTGATCTGAGAGAATCTTCAGCGGGCTCTCAAAATAGTAAGTCTTTCTTTTGGCATCTTTGAAAGATATGGTGGCGTTTACGATGGGAATTAGCTGAATTCTCTGGGAGAAAATACCCAAAGCCTCTGCATACTTCTTGGCGCGGGCAATAGTGCTAAAGCTTTCCGGACGATAGTAAACGCACTCTTTCTTTAAGACCAGATAGCCATCTTCCCAGGCAAAGTATTCCCTTTGTACAGCGTCATTTGGGTTATCTGTGCAGGCTTTTTCGATCCTGTCGATGATGCCGTAGCGGTTTTCCTGCTCTGAGCTTGGCAGAGCTATATCCAGTTTCCCATGCAGATTCTCTTGAAATAGCTCAGTCTCATCGCTGATTTTCATGGAACTGCTTTCTATGCTAAGGCTCGATCCCGTGGCAAGATTCACCTCCAGATAGAGGTGTCCATCCCTGAACTCAGCAGCAAAAAGTAGACTACCGATAAAGAGCAGGATCAAGAGGCTTTTTCGCATCATTGCACAGGGGCGCCAGGGGAGCCCCCATCGGATAAAACAACGTGCAAGCCATCCTCATCGTGTGCTGCCAGGATCATGCCATTGGAGAGGATGCCTCTGATTTTACGAGGCTCCAGGTTTACAAGCATGGTAACAGTTTTGCCGATCAGTTCTTCAGCTTTATAGGTCTGAGCGATACCGGCTACTAATTCCCGTTGTTCAAAACCCAGATCTACCTTCAGATGTAGGAGTTTGTCCGTCTTCGGCACAGGCGCAGCTTCCAAGACCTTGGCCAGGCGCAGATCAAGGGCGGAGAACTGCTCAAATGTGATCTGCTCTTTCACCGGCTCATAGGTCTTTTGCGGCTTGTTTTTTGCCTTGGCGTGAAGCTTGTCAAGCTGTGCCTGGATGGCTTCATCCTCGATCTTGCTAAGAAGAGGCTTGAACTCTCCCAGCCTAAAGTCTCTTTGCACAAAGGCATCGTCCCAAGATAGCAAGTCTGGCAGCGACATCATTTGTCTGAGCGCCTTCATGTGCTTGGGCAAGATGGGGGAGAGGGCTACCGAGATGCGTTGCAAGAGCGCTGCACAGACCCAAAGGGTTTGTTTCACCTTCTCTCTATCGGTTTTGATATTGAGCCAGGGCTTTTGCTCTTCAAAATAGCGATTGCCGGATCTGGCCATATCCATGATCAGTCTGGTATTGCGTTTCACCTGATAATCTTCGTAGGAGGATGCGATCTCGGCCATGGTGCTATCTGCCTGAGTGAGTACCGCTTGAGCGGCTTCATCCAGGCTCACCTGTTCGATGATGGAAGCAAAGTTCAAGGCGGCAAAGCTGAAGACCCGGTGTCCCAGGTTGCCCAGCACGTTGTTGAGTTCGCCATTGATCTTAAGCTGAAAGTCCTTGAAGTTAAAATCTGCATCCTGACGCTCTGGCGCATTGGCAGCCAGATAGTAACGCAGGTATTCGCCATCAAAATCCTGCACAAATTCATCCACCCAGATCGCCCAATTGAGGCTGGTGGAGATTTTCTCGCCTTCCAGATTCATAAACTCATTGGCAGGAATATCATGCGGCAGGCAGTAAGGGGTGTTTTGCCCCATCAGCACGGCTGGCCAGATCAAGGCGTGGAAGATGATGTTATCTTTTCCGATAAAATGAATCAAGCGGGTATCAGGATCCAGCCAATAGTCCTTCCAGAGCTCTGGCTTGCCCATCTTTTTGGCCCATTCCACAGTGGATGAGATATAGCCTATGGGAGCTTCGAACCACACATACAGCACCTTCCCTTCTGTATCGGGTAAAGGCACTGGCACGCCCCAACTGAGGTCCCGGGTGATGGAGCGCTCGATGAGGCCTTGCTCCAGGAGATTGAGCATAAGGTTGCGTACGTTCTCTTTCCAATAGTCCTTCTGAGCGATCCAAGCCTTGAGCTGATCTGTAAAGTGGGCTAATTGGATGAACCAGTGCTTGGTTTCGCGAATCTGGGGCTCATTGCCACAGATCTTGCATTTCGGGCTTTTCAGCAGGGTAGTCTCATAGGTTTGTCCGCATTTGTCGCATTGATCGCCGCGGGCTCCAGGGCTGTCACATTTTGGGCAGATCCCTTCTACATAGCGGTCTGGCAGATAGCGGGCGTCATGCTGGCAATAGAATTGCATAGTAGTTTTGGCTACGATATGGCTATTGGCATAAAGATCGGAAAAGAACTCCTGTGCAAGCTCATAATGTTCAGGCCGGGCGGTGCCGGAAAAGTTGTCGAATTCGATGCCGATGCCATCAAAGGCAGCCTTGATGCTATCGTGATAGCGGTTTACCACGTCAATGGGCTGGACCCCTTCTTTGTCTGCAGAGATGGAGATGGGGGTGCCGTGTTCATCTGTGCCGCAGATGTAGATTACGTCTTCGCCCTTGAGGCGCAGGTAGCGCACAAAAATATCGGCGGGCAGATAAGCTCCTGCCACATGACCCACATGCAGCTTGCCATTGGCATAGGGCAGAGCGCTGGTAACGATGTATTTCATTTATTCTCCAGAAATTCCTGATGTAAGAGGACGAGAGTTTTTGCCACCTGCTGGCTAGGCAACATCAATTCCAGACTCCGTTCACCGTGTGAAATGCGTTTGACTTCATTGTCTTCAGTTAGTTTCATTACCTTGGCCATGAAGGCAGGATCTGCCGCCAATCCAAGTCCGACCAGGATCACAAAGCCCAAATCCCGATCCTTGGAAACCTCATCATAGCCGGATTCTGACAAGAGATAATCGATCTCAGGCTCATACTTGGCCTCGATATACAGCTCTAGCACATCATCTTGCCTGCTTATCTTGAAGATCTCGTTTTTCCAGTTATTCAGCAGCAGCAGGGCTTTTGCATCAGGGGGAATCTGGTAACGCAAAATGTTTTCTTTGTGGGCGATGGCATTTACTTGAAGTTCTTCCATAGCTATATCCTTGGGGCTTTCTTCGTTTTTGATTATGGTTCCCGGTGCAAAACTAAGGGATGATTTGACTTCCACCGGAACTTTATACTTACTGGCAAATTCCACTGCTCTGGGATGCAAAACCTTGGAGCCGCTATAGGCTAAGGCCAGCATATCCAGATAGCTGATTTCAGGCAGCAGCTTTGCCTGGGGCACTATTCTGGGATCTGCGCTATAGACTCCGGCCACATCGGTATAGATCTCACAACGTTCTGCCCCCAGATAGCAAGCCAGGGCTACTGCAGAGGTATCCGAACCCCCGCGCCCCAAAGTGGTGATTTCTTTACCCAGGCTCACTCCCTGAAATCCAGCCACGATCACTACTTTGTCTTTGGCCAATTCTTCATGGATGCGGAAGGCATTTACTTTCAAGATCTTGGCATTGCCATGATGGTCATCGGTGATGATCCCGCTTTGCGAGCCGGTAAAGGATATGGAGGGAATCCCCTCTTCCAGAAGCGAAAGTGAAAGCAGCGACATCGAGATCCGTTCGCCTGCGGTGAGTAGCATATCCATCTCTCTGCGAGAAGGATGTTTAGTGATCTCATAAGCGAGGCTAAAAAGGTTATCGGTAGTCTTGGCCATGGCTGAAACCACCAGGACTAATTGATCGCCCCGATGATAATCCCTGGCCAGTTTTTTGGCGATGGCTTGAATCTGCGGCACACTGCCTACAGAACTGCCGCCAAATTTCTTTACGATAATCGCCATCTAAGCCTTGATTGCAGCTCTCAGCAGACCTACAAAAAGAGGGTGCGGGCGATGGGGACGGGATTTGAATTCCGGGTGAAACTGTACCCCGATGTAAAAATCGTTGGCCGGATATTCCAGGATCTCCACCAAAAGGTTGTCATCGGAAACTCCGCTGAGGCAAAGCCCTGCATCCATCAGGCGTTGCCGATAGTCATTGTTAAATTCATAGCGGTGGCGATGTCTTTCACTGATTTCCAGAGTGTCATAAGCTTTGTGAGCCAGACTGCCTTCGCTGAGTTTGCAGGTGTATGCACCCAAGCGCATAGAGCCACCCGTCAGCTTTCTGTAGAGCTGCTTTTCCATCAGGTGAATCACGGGATCGGGTGAATCTTCGACGAATTCGGTGCTATGTGCCTGCTCCATCTTGCAGACGTTGCGGGCAAATTCTACCGCCATTACCTGCATGCCCAGACAGATGCCCAAAAGCGGGATGTTTTTGGTTCTGGCATATTTGGCGATGGCGATCTTGCCATCGATGCCGCGAATACCAAACCCACCCGGAATGAGTATGCAGTCTATGCCGGAAAGCTCTTTGTCCAAGTCGCCATTATCGAATATGCGTTCTGTATCGACCCAGGTGATGATGATCTTTTTCTTCAGTCTGGCAGCGGCATGGTACAGTGCTTCCACGATGCTTTTATAGGCATCCTGGTGACGCACGTATTTACCGCATACAGCTATCTTTACAGTGCCTTCGCTATTTTCACGATTGTCCAGAAATTCCTGCCAGTGAGAGAGATCGATGGGGCAGCTTTTCATATTGAAATGCTGGCAGATGATCTCAGGAAGGTTGGCCTTTTGGTAGTTCATGGGTATTTCATAGACGCAATTTACGTCGAGGGCATTGATCACATTCTCTTTGCGCACATTGGTGAAGAGCGAGATCTTGGCATAGATTTCATCTTCAAAGGGCTTTTCACTGCGGCAAAGCAGGATATCCGGTTGAATTCCGATCTCCCTGAGTTTATAGGTGCTATGCTGGGAGGGCTTGGTTTTCAGCTCACCGGCGGTCTTGATATAAGGCACATAGGTGAGCAGGATGTTCAGTGTGTTTTCATTGCCCAGATCGAGGTGCAATTGACGGATGGCCTCCAAAAAAGGCAAGCCTTCGATATCGCCCACGGTGCCACCGATCTCGGAGATCACAAAGTCATTGCCTTCAGCCTGAGCCGTGATGCGGCGCTTGATTTCATCCGTAACATGGGGAATTACCTGGACAGTCTTGCCCAGGTAAATTCCCTTTCGTTCATTTGTAATCACGCTTTCATAGACTTGGCCTGCGCTGCAACTGCTGGCGCGGCTGAGGGCCTGATCCACAAAGCGTTCATAATGTCCGAGGTCCAGATCGGTCTCGGCTCCATCATCTGTGACAAAAACCTCTCCATGCTGGAAGGGGCTCATGGTCCCAGGATCCACATTCAGGTAGGGATCAAATTTTTGCAGTACTACCTTGTAGCCCATGGATTTCAGCAGCAGCCCTATTGAGGCTGTGGCTATCCCCTTACCCAAAGAGGATAGCACCCCACCCATTACGAAGATATATTTTGCCACTATTTACCTCTTAGACCATTGATTTGCATGCGTCCAAGGATTCTTTGATGGCTTGTGCGCTATAAGCCAGATCTTCATCTGTATGTCTGTAGCAGATATAACCGTGGTGATAGGGCTGCAAGAAGACCTTGCGGCGGATCAGCTCGGTATAGAATTTTACTCTCATCTTTTTATACAGGCCATTATCGTCTCTGAGGAATGTGATGAAGGGCATCCAGGGGGCGCCGCTGAATTCTACGGGCAGCGTGGATTCGTCGATCACTTTTTGTACGTCAGAGGCGAATTTATTGCCCTTGGCGGTGATTACATCGAGGACCTTGTCTCTTTGTAAAATCTCGATGGTCTTGAGGGCTGCAACGATGCTATCGCTATTCGGGAAGAAGGTAGAGGAGAGGAAGACATCTTTCGTCAAAACTTCCATGACTTCCTTTTTACCTACCAAAGCGGCTACGGCATAACCGTTTGCCATGGCTTTTCCCACCGTGGTGAGGTCCGGAGTGACTCCGAAATACTCTTGGGCACCACCGAGAGCTACTCTGAATCCAGTGCGGATCTCATCAAAAATGAGCACACAATGATATTTGTCGGCCAGCTCACGCACAGCCTCAAGATACCCTGGTTTCGGCATTTCCACAGGTGCTCCCAGAGGGTGACCTACGGGGGTGATGATGATGGCGGCCATATCGTCTTTATTCGCTTTCAGGATGGCTTCCAGACTGTCTATATCGTTGTAATGGAATTCCAGGACGTCTTCATAGAGCTTTTCCGGTATTCCACCCTTGACTTCCACGCACCAGTCGTGCCAGCCGTGATAGCCGCAACGCGCGATCTTGGTTTTGCCTGTATAGGCGCGAGCCACGCGAATGGCGATGGTGGTGGCATCAGAGCCGGTCTTCACCAAAGCTACCATCTCGCAAGAGGGAATCACTTCTTTGAGCTTGAGCACCAGATCATTCTGGACCGGCTGGGTCAGAGAGAAGCAAAAGCCTTTCTCACTTACCTGTTTATACACTGCTTTATCGATTTCTTCTTCGCGGTAACCGATGATGATCGGCCCATAAGCGCAGAGATAGTCTATATATTCGTTGCCATCGACGTCGGTGATGCGTCCACCTTTGCCGTGTTCAAAATAAATCGGGTATTCGCCCTGTACGAAGTTGTAAGGACGGCGGATGCCGGCTACTGCACCAGGAACTGTTTTTAACGCTTCCTCATACATTGCCATGCTTTTATCGAGTTTAAGTTTTTGTGACATGTTTATTTCATCTCCCATAAAGTTGCTATTCCCATTCCCCCGCCGATGCACAGAGAGGCCAGGCCTTTCTTGTTGCCGCGGCGTTTCATTTCATGTAAAAGAGTAACAATGATGCGGGCTCCGCTGGCACCGATGGGATGGCCCAGCGCGATGGCTCCACCATTGACGTTTACGATATCGAGGTTGAGTTTTCCCAGACCCTCTTCTTCCAGACCTTTGAAGACTGAAAGTGACTGGGCGGCAAAGGCTTCGTTCAGCTCTGCCAATTCTACATCACCCAGCGACCATCCGCTCTTTTTGAGAACTTTCTTGATCGCAGGCACGGGGCCAAAGCCCATGATGGCAGGATCCACACCGGCTGATGCGCTCTGTACAAAATATGCCAGAGGGGTGAGCCCCAGCTCTTTGGCTTTGTCTTCACTCATGATGAGCAGCAAAGCGGCACTATCGTTGATTCCGCTGCTGCTGGCTGCTGTTACTGAGCCATCTTTTTTGAAAGCGGGGCGCAATTTGGCCAAACCTTCTGCGGTCACGCCGGCACGGGGCATTTCGTCTGTATCGATTACGATTGGATCGCCCTTGCGTTGGGGGATGGAGATGGGCACGATTTCGTCTTTAAACTTGCCACTTTTTTGAGCGGCTTCAGTCTTGTTTTGAGACTTCGCAGAGAACTCATCCTGCTCTTGTCTGGTCAGATTAAACTTTTCAGCCAGATTCTCGGCAGTAATGCCCATGTGGTAGTCGTTGAAGATGTCGGACAAACCGTCGCGGATCATCAAATCCACCATGGTTTTATCTCCCATACGGGCACCCCAGCGGGCGTCTGGAAGTGCATAAGGGATCTGGCTCATGTTTTCAGTGCCACCGGCGACGACTATTTCGGCCTCTTCACAGGCGATCATCATGGCAGCCAGAGCAATAGCTTTCATGCCGCTTCCGCAAACTTTATTCACGGTATAGGCAGGCACAGAATCCGGGATGCCGGCATGGATGCTGATCTGACGGGCTACGTTTTGCCCCAGGCCTGCTCCGCAGACATTGCCGACGATCACTTCGTCGATGTTTTCCGGCTTGACGCCGGTTTCAGCAAAGATTGCTTGCAAGGTGTGCACCCCGAGTTGGACTGCGGACACGTCTTTAAAGACTCCGCCAAAATTTCCGATAGGGCTGCGTTTTGCACATACTACTACGGGTTTCTTCATCTTTCCTCCAGATTTTCTATGATTTATTCATTTGTATTCCATTTAAACAAACGCCTGATTTTAGTCAATGGCAAAGTTGGAGGTTTTAGCGTTTTATCGTTTTGAGGTTTTACAGTATGGGCGGACTCCTGTTCGGCATAGACTGGGATTTACGCTTTTATTTTTAACGCTTTTTGGATTAAGAGCTGAGTTCAGCTCAGCTATAACCTTACTGCTATGCAAGATAATCCTCAATTCGCAGAGGGATAAATCACACAAGTTTAGCTACTATTTAATTATCGTTATCTTGATGGTGGCTACCATTCTATCGGCCCTCACCTTCACAATATAGGTTCCGGAAGCAAGCGGTCTGTTCTGATCATCCTTGCCATTCCAAACCGTGGAATAGAACTCACCATTTTGTTTTACATCACCTGCTAAGCCAGCTTTGTGGATAAGACTGTTGTAGCTTTCGGTCAACCGCATGGTCTTTACTTTCTGCCCGCGGACATTATATATCTCAAGAACTGGCTCTGCAGCAGGCTTTCCAGGTAAGGTGAATTCGATAAACACCCCCGCTGCTTTGCTGGTATTGAAGAGCGGATTGGGATAGGCGGATATTGAAATCCTATCTGGGGGAGGAGGTGAGGCCGGATCATCTATCCCCACATAAGGCTCAGAACCATATTCATAGCAGCCCATGTCTATCCTATCGTTCCATATACGCCAGTTCCCTGCCAGATCCATCTGTGGCAGATTCAAGCCCGTGGTATCAGGTGTGCCGCTGTCTATGCAGGGCGATAGCGAACTAAGCTGATAGTATTCTGGCTGATCTACACTCAGGTTTGTATCCACGGTGCCCAGAAACAAGGGATCGGAATTCATGATATTATCAGTAAGAGTGACCAGGTCGGGCAAAGAGCTGCCTACAGTTCCCGATCGGAAAAGGCTGTTGCTGATGCTGGCCTCATAACTCATCCCAATACTACTGATATAGTTCATTAAATAAAGCTCGTAAGGCGTTCCGGGGTTATATGTGATCAAATTCCGGATCTCGGCACCGCCTATAATGCTGGTGAGAGTGGCATTGGTGTTGTTATTGGCAAAGGTGCAATTGTTGATCTGCATCGGCTGAAAGCGATTTTGTATATATATTGGATTATTTACCCACCCGCAGTTCGAAATCGTGTTATTGATGATCAGCACATTGCTCATATCCAGGTTGAAATCCTCGAACCCAGGATAGATGTTAGTATAGAAAAAAGGCCAGGCATCCTGGGCTGTGTTGTTGGCAATGATCGAGTTTCGAAGAACCAAATCGCAGGTCTGAAAACGAAACCCCATATCATTACTTTCCCAATCGGTGACCGTATTATTAGCTGAGATAAAATTACTAACCAACAGGTTGTCACAATCGAATGCCCCAAGCGTCATCAAATCATTATCATAAGTTGTATATCCGGCTATGATGTTCTCAATTATGATATTGTCACAGTATCCAATAGTCATAGCTGAAAAATTAGCACCCCAGTTGTTCTCAAATTTCAAGTCATGCAGATAGATGTCTGATCCATAATAGACTCCAAGCGGAAAAGTATAGGATGATCTGCAGTTAACAATCTTCATATTGGCAATCTCGATATCGTTTGCATACCAGGCACCCCAGGCTGTGCGCAGGAATTCACAATCGAGTACTGTATCATCCATTCCTGCGCCTATCACCCTTACATGCGATTTCACGCCAGCAGGAAAGAGTTGGTTGTTATTTGAGTTTGAATAAATGCCTTCAGCCAAGTGAATCGTTCTGTGATTTGCCGAATTGGAAGCTATTCTCTGCATCGCATAAACAATCGATTGCATCGGAGATTCAGCGGATAAACCAGTATTAGCATCATCACCATTGGGCGAGACGTATAGATCACTGTCTATCTGAGTTATATATCCCTCTTGGATATCAAGGGTCACATTACAATTACGAACACCAACAAAGTAACCATCCGGTTCAGATAAAACACTGCTTCCTCGCAGTAAGTGGACATTGTAGCTATTTTGTGTCTCATAATGAAAGCTAAGACTAATGTCCATTCCAATGGTTGCAGTGTTGTTGTAAACTGAGCATAAAGCAACAGGATCAAAAAATAGGGTAACAGATTCATCAAACGCTATTCCTCCACCAAGTCTTAATGCTTGGTTGTCGAGTATCTTTACGTTAGATAATGAAAGATTTGAATGACTGCCAACACCTATCCCGCCACCAGACTGAGCAATGCAGTCTCTGATAATGCAATTTGAGACTATTGCGCTAGAATAGTTTCTCACATCCACTCCACCCCCCGGATTGATCGGACTACCATAATACCCATTCTCATTGTTGACTAAGGTAAACCCGTTTAAAGTGATAGTCTCACCGTTGATCACTCTAACACAAGTGCCGAGATTCCCATCGATTATTGTATTATCCATGTAAGATTGCTGGGGGTCTAATGAGTATAAACTGGCAATTGATATGCTTTGCCTTATGAGATTGATATTCTCAACATATCTACCCGGATATACTAAAATTGAATCTCCATGGATAGATACATCGACTGCTGACTGGATAGTTGTATATTGTTGTGTGCCATCCAGAGACACAGTTCGGGTTGTGCACATAACTAATGCAGGCAGCATAGAGAGCAGAAGGATAAGTCGCTTTTTCAAGATTACTCCTTTTATAAATTGCATGGGGCGAGTAAACCCGCCCCAAACAAGTTTCTACTATTTCATCAAAAGCATCTTGTGAATCAAAGTGCTTTTAGGAGTGGTCATTCTGTAGAAATATACTCCTGAAGCTACAGGTTTTCCTTTACTGTCAGTTCCATTCCATATTATGGAATGTTGTCCGGCAATAAAGCTATCATTAACAAGTGCTTTCATCTTCTGCCCTTTGATGTTGAACACATCAATTGTAACCGGGCCTGGCTTTGCAAGGTCAAACCTGATCGTAGTTTCAGGATTGAAGGGATTGGGATAGTTTTGGTGCAGAGTTAGCTGCACAGGTTCTGGTAGCACCGGATCATCGTTACTCACCCAAGGTTCACTGCCATATTCAAAACAGCCCATATCGATGCGACTGTTCCAGACGCGATAGTTTCCTGCCAGATCATAAGGAGGAAGTCCGAGCCCGGTAAGATCAGGTGTTCCGGCATCAATGCAGGGGGAATACTCAGAGAGGCTGTAGTAGAGCGGATCATGGATATCAAAGCCTCCGGCAAAGAGAGGATCACCGCTGATGCTACTGGGTAGAAAGTCGATGGTGTTGCCTGGCACCGGGAAGGGCAGAATGCCAGCAATACCGTCTTTCACCAGGGAATGGTCGATGCTTATATTGGTGTGTTCATTGGGATTGCCATCCATAGGATTCACCTTGATCTGATATGGAGTATCGTTGTCGAAGATGGAATTGACTATGTTTACTTCTCCATTCACCATCAGGGTGTATGCATCACCTTGATTGCCGGCAAAGGTGCAGTTGCTAATGTCAATGCGGGGGTTATTGGATGAGCCGAAATAGATCATGTCGTTGTGAGTGCTAATATTGCTGAACAAACAGTTATGAAATCCATAATGGTTTTGTTGTTGGGGGAATTGTACTGTTCCGATAGCGATTGCATAGCCGTCGTCATCATGCATTGACAAGTTATCAAAGATACAGTTATCAAACAATAGTTTCTTATCGCCAGTTATATAAATTAATGGCCAAGCCCAAACATTTGGAGAAGTAAAATTGTTTACTGCATTGCGGAAAGTGCATTCGGTAAAATTGCCATTGAATGCTGAAACTTCACCATTTTCTGTAATGCTTGATGTGATTTCAATCATCCCTACATCAGCTGGTCCTATATTCTCAATTGTGACATTGTCCCAATTGCTTTCCTTCTCGCCTGTAGCTCCAAGATATACAAGCGAGTAATCTCCAGTAAATGAATCACTGGATGATATATCATGTATTCGCAAATTGGATAAGTTCATGTTCGAATTTCTTAAAGGACCGCGAATGGCTCCACAATAGTGGTTTATATTACGAGCAGTGATAGACAAATCAGATAAGTAAAAAGACGGTACCCTATTTGCAGAAAAAATGGTTGTCGAAACATTCTCATATATCAGCGGATGTGGTTCACCGATGACGATTGTGGTATCAATGCCACTGCCTTGCACCTTCACCCAGCTCTTCAGAGCGATAGGGAAGATCTGGTCATTATCGGTGCGGGAATATTCACCGGGCAGAATATGCACCGTCTTCTGACAAAGGCTGTCGGAGGCAATTCTATAGATCCCCTCGTGGATGGTTTTTAGAGCAGTAGCCGGACTTAAGCCGTCGTTAGCATCATCACCGGTCGTTGAGACATAGAGATCACTATCAATCTCCTGATGATGCGCATTCAAGATATCAAAATTGATCTGATAGTGGCTGGTTAAAGGATTGTCACTTAAATAAACTGCGTGATAGTTATTTGGTTCCGCAATGGAAAAGGTGTCCAAAGGCATATATAAGTCATCGGTGGCGTGTTGAATATAGATGTCCTGGCCCGATCCAGAACGGTTATTGTATATGGAACAGCGATTTACTGGGTCGAAGGTGATTGAATGCGTATATCCGGACGGTCTTGAGGCATACAATCCACCTCCAAGATTAATAGCGTAGTTATCATAAATATCAACACCTGAGAGATGAACTGTGGCCCCTCCGATATTTACCCCACCTCCATACGTAGAAGTACGGCGAAAAATTTTGCAATTGCTTACTATTGATTCAGAAGATGCACCCAAAGCTATACCTGCACCAATACCATTTGTGATTGAGAATCCTCGAATGTTAATATCAATCTTGAATTGACCAACTATGATGCCTCCAATGGAATTAGTTCCATCAATAACCGTAGAATCAATATAAGCCGGATCTCCGCTCGTTCCTTCCAGGCTCATCAGATTGATGTCATTGGTCTCAATGGTCAGATTTTCATAGTATCTCCCCGGATAGACCAGGACCGTATCTCCGGGGTCGGCAGCATCAAGGGCGGCCTGGATGCTCGTGTAATCTCCGCTACTGTCTTGCTTCACGGTCAGTGTCGCAGCGAACACAAGGCAGGGCAGGATCGCTGCCAGGATCAGCAGATATATCTTTCTGTGCATAATTCCTCACCAAATATCGGTGGGGAGGGTCGCTAAACCCTCCCCAGCCACAATGGTTTATTTCATCAAGAGCATTCTCTTGGTTTGGGTATTATTCGGGCTGCTAAGGCGGTAGAAATATACTCCGCTGGCCACAGCCTGATTATTGCCATCTTTTCCATTCCAGACCACGCTGTGTGGTCCGGCTGCTATTTCGCTATCAATGAGCGTCTTCACTAATTGTCCTTTAAGGTTGTAAATGTCCAGGCGAACCCTGGCCGTTTCTGGCAACCAGTAACTGATCGAAGTGCTGGGGTTGAAAGGATTGGGATAGTTTTGCTTCAGGGCAAATACAGGTGGCTTGACATTATCCAGGTCTTTCTGGCTGATAGAGATCTCGTAAAACGGATACCTTGCCCCTGAAATCCCATACTTCGTCTGCATCTTGCCCGGGCTATAGCTGGTGGTTCTAAGCTCTTGATCCGGCCTTTTACTGTCTTCATAATGGAAGATGAGCTCCAGGTCTGAATTTGTAAGCTCATCCTCGCTATCCACATAAGCGGAGATTTGCTCATAATCACTTTCGACGACTACGGCCCCCTTGCAGATCCCATCCAGGTACAAGCCGATTTCCTTCAAATCCGGCATCAGGCTATCTGGTAAACTGACATATATGGGGATATAATCCTGCTTTTCATGGAAAGCAAAGTGCTGGGGCATGGATTTGACATCTGGAGGAGTCGGGTTGCTGCTGCCCCATTGGAAGGTATGGTTGTTAGTCGTGAGAATACTCACCATGTCGCCATAATGCAGGGTTCCCATTTTGCCGGTCAGCCGTCCGTTCGAATCTCGCACCAGACCCCAAGATTTACCTCTAACCATAATGATATCATCCCAGATATCGGCAAAGACTTCATTGGGCTTGGCTGGTGCTTCCTTGAAGTAACCCAGCCAGTTTTCCACCCCGCCATTGATAGGGAATTGTAGATTTTCAGGTGTTTTAAATCCGCTTTCTATCAGGGTAACTGTATCCGGGACATTTTGCAAGAGCCGGATCTTATAGCCCTGAGGACTAAAGACAAAGTGGGAGTCTTGGTTAGGAGTCCATTCATGTTCATCATCTAACCACTCTAAACTTAATGAATTCCCCTCCTCCATCCAATCTATCTTATCCAGGTAGGTGGGGGTGTCGACATAAATACCGTTTTCTAAGATTTGATGCACTTGCAGTAATTCCTCAAAGAATTCACTTGCCATCATGGCGTTATCCGTAAGCGTATTTAATACCGGATAGCTCACCCAATGCCATCTTTCATAATCTGCTTGATTTTCGAAGCTGTATGTCCAATAGGCATGATCCTGCGCTGTTTTAGCACCTATATCAGGAGGTGTTCCATCGGGGTCGTAATCACCATAGCCAGCATCAATGCAGGGCGACATAGTGGAAGCCGTCCAGATGGGTCGATAACTGTTATCGAGGTTCATTACTTGGACACTAATCACGGAATTCTCTACCAAGGGACTACTTGTGTTGCCCGAAAAATCATAACGGGGAATAGAAGAGCTGAATAAACAGTGATTTGTGGTGAGTCCTCTTGTTACCCAGTCTGGATGACCATCTTCATAATCTCCCCAGCATATACCGTTTGTACTGCAGTTCTCAAACACAGTATTGTTAACTGTAGTGGGTGGACTTTGGTAAAGAATCAACCCGCTACCGGTTATGTTTGAGAACGTATTGTTATTAAACGCAAAGTAATTTGATTGTGTGGGAGATGTTCCATCAGGATACCAAGAGTAAACACCATAGCCCTCGTACATGTTACTGGCAACCACATTTCCTGTAAAGG
>JAJBAY010000102.1 GCA_020532515.1 Candidatus Cloacimonadota bacterium
GTATGTTTTGTTACCAATGTCAGGAAACCGCCCGCAACCTGGGTTGCACCGTCCGCGGAGTCTGTGGAAAACCAGAGACTCTTGCACACTTGATGGACCTCTTGATCTATAGCCTCAGAGGTCTGGCCTATGTCTCGCACAAGTTGATTCAAAATGGAAAGTACTATCCCGAAGATTCCCTTATCGTGATGCAAGGACTCTTCACTACCATCACCAATGCGAATTGGGATGAAGATGTCATCACTGGCCTCATCGACAACGCCATTGCCCGTCGCGACGAGAGGAAAAAAGAGCTTTGCGAGATTCTGGGAGACAAATGCAAATCTTGCCCAGAAGCTGTCACCTTCGAGATCACCAAAGATCAATATGCCGATTTTGGTGCCAAGGTGGGCGTGCTCAGAACCGAGAACGAAGATGTCCGTAGCCTGCGTGAAACCATCACCTACGGCCTCAAAGGCATCGGTGCTTATGGTGATCATGCTGCTATGCTGGGCTACATGGACGACGATGTAAACAAATTCATGATGGAAGGCCTGGCCGCGACTATCGATGATAGCCTTACTGCCGATGAACTGGTCGCCCTGGTGATCAAAACCGGTGAAAATGCTGTAAAGGTAATGGCCAAGCTGGATGAAGCCAATACCACAACCTATGGCAATCCCGAGCCCACTCACGTCAATATCGGTGTCGGTAAAAACCCCGGCATCCTGGTATCAGGACACGATCTCAAGGACTTTGAAGAGCTGCTGATTCAGACCGAAGGCACAGGCGTCGATATCTATACCCATAGCGAAATGCTGCCGGCAAACTACTACCCTGCCTTCAAGAAATTCGATCACTTCCATGGTAATTACGGCTCCTCCTGGTGGCATCAATTGGAAGACTTTGAGAACTTCAATGGCCCCATCCTGATGACCACAAATTGCATCGTGCCTCTGCGCAAGGATCAAACCTATCTGAAGCGCTTCTTTACCACCGGCATGGCTGGATACCCCGGAGCTATGCATATCGCAGACCGTAAAGACGGCAAGCCCAAGGATTTCAGCCCGCTCATCGCCTCTGCTCTGAAATGCAAGCCCCCCAAAGAAATCGAAACAGGCGAAATAGTCGGTGGATTTGCCCATGCTACAGTGCTCTCTCTGGCAGACCAGATCGTGGATGCCGTGAAATCCGGTGCCATCAAACGCTTTGTAGTGATGGCAGGTTGTGATGGACGCATGCCCTCCCGCAAATACTTCACCGAAGTAGCCGAAAAGCTGCCCCAAGATACCATCATCCTCACTGCCGGATGTGCCAAATACCGCTATATCAAGCTCAATCTGGGCGATATCAATGGCATACCCCGCATCCTGGATGCCGGTCAGTGCAACGATTCCTATTCTCTGGCCGTGATCGCGCTCAAACTCAAGGAAGTCTTTGGCCTGGACGATATCAACGATCTGCCCATCTCCTTTGACCTCGGCTGGTACGAGCAAAAAGCGGTGGCAGTGCTACTCGCGCTCCTCTCCCTGGGCTTCAAAAACATGCAAATCGGGCCTACCCTGCCTGGTTTCCTCTCTCCAAACGTAGCCAAAGTGATCATCGATACCTTTGGCCTCAAACAAACTACCAATGCGGAAGATGATATCGCTGCCATGATGGGTGGCTGATAGACTCTTTTGTAAGATATAATCAAGGCAGGACTTGGCGACGGGTTCTGCCTTTTTTCTGCGCTGCTTCATCCAGCAACCGGCGTGGCACTTGAGCCTCTGCTGTATATAGATAGCCACTATCAAGAGACTTGGAAAGTTTACAATCTATGCGTGCCAGCCTCTTATTCCATTACAGCCGGTTTATTTTTCCAAGGGAGATCAAATAGTCTTTTGATCCCAACCACCGGCACGACCAGACCTTTTTTATCGCTGAATTCGATGCCCAGATCCACAAAGATAGGGGTCAAATCGTCCCCCCACTGCCACGTGTAGATGATGGCGTATCGTGATATAATCTGATCGGCTTGATTATATATAATGTCGTAATGAAATATAGAGCGATATTCATTTATCTTGCTGCTGACCCTTATTATACCATAGCGGAGTGTAAGGCTATGGGAGATTTTCTTGTCTTTTGAGTGCTTTACTCTACTGATCGTCAAGGGGAATTCGCCACCTATTCCCCGCTGCTGGAGCAGGTATCCTGGCTCATCTATCGGGCCAAGCGAATCCTTCTCTTTGATGGACAAAACTTCCTGATGATACAGTATCCCAGGCGCAAAGCCCAGCCAATAGCTATCTCGAATGGGAAGCGAATATTGCAGATAGGCACGCAGGGAAGTGGTGAGCGAGGGCCAGGGAAAAGATATATCCCTATCGAAATCTTCGGCCAAAGCGAGAGCCAACTGCCCTCCGATCTGAAAGCCATTGCCCAAGCCGATGTCCACATCTGCGGGCAATTGGAAGCCCAGGTCTGCCTTCCGTGCGCGGCTGTTCAAGCCCAGCGTACTATCCGGCTCAAAATTTAAGCCCGAAGCGTATGAATAGCTGGAAGAGACCAGTGCAATTCCTCGTGCGTCTCCTTTTGCCAAAGGCTCTGCACTGCGCAGGAAACTATTGTCCAGATGCGCACAGGCACCGAGCAACAAAGCTGAGATCAAAAGCAGATAGATGGGTGCTTTCATGATTTCTCCTCGTTTTTTGGGTGGAGAAGCGTATGCGTTTCCCTGATGGTTTGGCTATTTCATCAAGAGCATTCTCTTGGTGATGTTCTTATTCGAGCTGCTCAGGCGGTAGAGATATACTCCGCTGGCCACCTTATGATTATTTGAATCCTCCCCATCCCAGATTGCATTGTGCCTACCGGCTGCCTGATCGGCATTAATCAAGCTCTTGACCAACTGTCCTTTAAGGTTATAAATATCAAGCTTGGTCTTGGAGGCTTCAGGCAAGGAATAGGATATAGTCGTGGTAGGATTGAAGGGATTGGGATAGTTTTGAAGCAGACTTAGCTGCACAGGATCAGGTAGCACCGGATCATCATTACTTACCCAAGGTTCAGAGCCATATTCGAAGCAGCCCATGTCGATGCGACTGTTCCAGACACGATGGTTTCCAGCCAGATCATAGGGAGGAAGTCCCAGATCAGTAATATCAGGTGTTCCGGCATCAATGCAGGGCGAATACTCTGAAAGGCTGTAGTAGAGTGGTTCATGGATGTCAAAACCTCCGGCAAAGAGCGGATTGCTGCTGATGCTACTGGGCAAGAAGTTGATGGTATTACCTGGAACTGGGAAGGGCAGGATGCCATTTATACCATCTTTGATGCAGGAATAATCTATGCTCAGATTGGTGTGTTCGTTGGGGTTGCCATTCATGGGATTCACCTTGATCTGATATGGAGTATCGTTATCGAAGATGCAATTGGTGATACTTACTTCTCCATTCACCTTTAGCGTGTAAGCATCACCCTGATTACCGGCAAAGGTACAACTTGTGAAATCTATACGGGGGTTATTTGAGGATGTAACAATTATCATATTATCGTGGGAGGATATGTTGCTGAAAAGGCAATTACTAAAACTATAATGATTCTGTTCTTGAGGGTATTGTATCCCACTAATTTGGATCACGTTTGCATCGTCATCCTCTACGGACAGATTCTCAAAAACACAATTATCGAACTCAAGTCTTTTATCTCCCGCTATGGATATTAGGGGCAAGCCCATGACTGACGCTGATGTATAGGTAGAAACGGCATTCCTAAAAGTACAATTGGAGAATTTACCGGACATTGCACTCATTCCTATTTGATAGACATCGGATGGAATCAATTGAAGTAATCCTCCACCCGATGTGTTTATGTTTTCTATAGTTACGTTATTCCAATCACTATCGTAGGCATTATGCATTGCACCTATTATGGCTGAAACATAATCGACTGCGATGTCGTGTATCCGAATATTGGTAAGACTTAAACTGCCACTACGATATAAGGTAATGGCGCAACTATCCGTAGAATATCGTGATGTAATTGACATGTCTTCAATGCTGACCCTGCATTCCGTATATATCCCAAATGCTAAATCCACGTTTCCATAACTAAGAGGAATCTCGGGATGTGGTTCCAAGATCACTGTAGTTGTATCAATGCCACTACCTTGCACCTTCACCCAGCTCTTTAGAGCGATAGGGAAGATCTGGTCATTATCGGTGCGGGAATATTCGCCGGGCAGGATGTGCACAGTCTTCTGATCAAGACTGTCGGAGGCAATTCTATAGATCCCCTCGTGGATGGTTTTCAGAGCCGTAGCCGGGCTTAAGCCGTCGTTGGCATCATCTCCGGTAGTTGAGACATAGAGATCACTATAAATCTCCTGATGATGCGCATTCAAGATATCGAAGTTGATTCTGTAGATTTCTTCAATGGAATTCTCACTGAGGTAAATCGCATGATAATTGTCCGGTTCTGCAATGGAAAAGGTGTCCAAAGGCATAAATAAGTCATCGGTAGCGTGTTGAATATAGATGTCCTGTCCCGCCCCGGAACGATTATTGTAAATAGAACAGCGATTTACGGGGTCAAAGGTGATTGAATACGTATATCCAGTAACAGATGTTGCAAACAGCCCCCCTCCAAGAACAATAGAGTAGTTATCAAATATTCTTACTCCACTTAGAGATGCCTCAGCACCAATTATATTTATCCCGCCACCAGTACGAGAAATATTATCATATATTTTACAATTTATCACTGATGTCTTTTTGCTGATGCTGATACCACCTCCAGCTCCAATTGCTAAACCTCGAGTAACACTAAACCCTCTCATTGTGAAGTTATTCTGCATTGCCCTAATGCATCGATCAACTTGATTCCCATCAATAATCGTAGAATCAATATAAGCCGGATCTCCGGTAGTTCCCTCCAGGCTCATCAGATTGATGTCATTGGTCTGAATGGTCAGATTTTCATAGTACCTGCCGGGATGCACCAATACGGTGTCTCCGGGATTGGCAGCATCAAGGGCGGTCTGGATGCTCGTGTAATCTCCGCTACCGTCTTGCTTCACGGTGAGTGTCGCAGCAAATACAAGGCAGGGCAGGATCGCTGCCAGGATCATCAGATATATCTTTCTGTACATAATTCCTCTCCAAAATCGGTGGGGAGGGTCGCTAAACCCTCCCCAGCCGCAATGGTTTATTTCATCAAGAGCATTCTCTTGGTTTGGGTATTATTCGGGCTGCTAAGGCGGTAGAAATATACTCCGCTGGCCACAGCCTGATTATTGCTATCTTTTCCATTCCAGATCACGCTGTGTGGTCCGGCTTCCATTTCGCTATCAATGAGCGTCTTCACTAATTGTCCCTTGAGGTTGTAAATGTCCAGGCTGACCCTAGCCGTCTCTGGCAACCAGTAGCTGATCGTAGTGCTTGGGTTGAAAGGATTGGGATAGTTTTGCTTCAGGGCAAATACAGGTGGCTTGACGTTATCCAGGTCTTTCTGGCTAATAGAGACCTCGTAAAACGGATACCTTGCCCCTGTTATCCCATACTTCGTCTGCATCTCGCCCGGGCTATAGCTGGTGGTTCTAAGCTCTTGATCCGGCCTTTTACTTTCATCATAATGAAAGACCAGCTCCAGGTCTGAATTTGTAAGCTCACCCTCGCTATCCACATAAGCAGAGATTTGCTCATAATCACTTTCGACGACTACGGCCCCCTTGCAGATCCCATCCAGGTACAAGCCGATTTCCTTCAAATCCGGCATCAGGCTATCCGGTAAACTGACATATATGGGGATATAATCCGGCTTTTCGTCAAAGGCAAAGTGCTGGGGCATAGATTTGAGATCTGGTGGAGTCGGGTTGCTGCTGCCCCATTGGAAGGTATGGCTATTATTTGTGATTATGATCACCATGTCGCCATAATGCAGGGTTCCCATTTTCCCGGTCAGCTGTCCGTTCGAATCTCGCACCAGGCTCCAAGATTTACCTCTAACCATAATGATATCATCCCAGATATCGGCAAAGACTTCATTGGGCTTGGCTGGTGCTTCCTTGAAGTAGCCCAGCCAGTTCTCTACTCCTCCATGGATGGGGAATTGCAGATTTTCCGGAGTCTTAACCCGACTTTACCACCCCCAGGGCAAAAACAGGTATTTTCGGCCTATTTCTCGGCATTAAAAGACAAGTATTATGAAAACTACATATTCATAAACGACTGTAAGAGAACGGATTAAGCATAT
>JAJBAY010000103.1 GCA_020532515.1 Candidatus Cloacimonadota bacterium
CTTGCCTTTGCCAGCAACGCCCTTGATCTCGTGTTGACTTCCCGCTGATTAGGCGTCAGGACTTCTTTCAGTCCATCGGCGCAGAAAGCATTCTGGGCAAACCAAAACCTGATTTTACTTGCCTAAAACCAGGATACCCCTACTTTATCTCATATAGCCATTATGGAATAACTGGAGATATTATGAAAGATAAATTAGACGCTATTTTTACCGAAATCAAGGCCCGGCACGATGTTCTGCTAGGGGCTAAGGCCTTTCACGATCAAAAAGCCTGGCGCATGAAGGATGAAGAGCAGGACTTGATGAGATCACGTTTTGCTGTGGATCGAGATCGCATCCTATACAGCGGTGCCTACCGGCGCTATCATGGCAAGACGCAGGTCTTTTCCTTTACCAATCTTATCGATGAAGAGATGACGAACCGCAATCTGCACATCGCTTATGTATCCCAGATTTCCAGGACCATCGGCAAATATCTGGGGCTGAATACCGAGATGATTGAAGCCATTGCTTTGGGTCACGATCTGGGGCATTGCCCCTTTGGTCACGATGGCGAAAAAGCCCTCAGCGAAAGCTGCCGTCTGGCTGGAATCGGACATTTTCATCACAATATTGAATCTCTGCATATCGTGGATCATATTTCCAGCAGAGGCGAAGGGCTGAATCTCACTTTTCAGGTGCGGGACGGCATTATCTCCCACGATGGTGAAGTGCACAACACTCAGCTCAAGCCCAAAGAGGACAAATCCGAAGCTGATATCCAAGCTTATATCTCCGCCAAAAAGGCTGGTGAAAACGTATCCTGGATGCCGGCTACCCTGGAAGGCTGCGTGGTACGCATCGCAGATACCATCGCCTATATCGGTCAGGATATCGAAGATGCCATCCGCTATAATATCCTGAAGCGGGAAGAATTGCCCCAAGAGCAGGTCGCCTATCTGGGCAACAAAAACAGCCAGATCATCGATACCCTGGTCAGAAGCGTAATTGCGAACAGCCTGGATCAGGATTTCATAGCTTTTGATCAGGAGACCTCAGATCAGCTCCTGGCACTGAAGAAGTTTAACTACAAACGCATCTATACCGACGAGAATGTGAAACAATCAAACGCCGTGATCCACCGCACCATGCGCATTATGTTTGAGAAGTATCTTGATGACATAAGGGCGAAGAATATGGATTCCAAGATCTACAAGCATTTCCTGAACCACAAGAATGAAGAATATCTGCAGCGTTTTGGCCCAGCCGAGCAGGTGCGGGACTTCATCGCCACCATGACGGATCGCTATTACAATGAAGAGGTCAAAGACTATATGTTGCCCTGGAGGGGATGAATAGCCTATAAGGGAAGTAGTCCCTGCTCCAGGCTGCTGGGTCTGGCACACAGAATTTGCGCCATAAATAATGAGGGTGTCTCACAAACTTAGTTGCGAGACACCCTCAGACTTGGTGCAGAAAGCGGGACTTGAACCCGCACACCCATTACGGGCACAAGATCCTTAGTCTTGCGTGTCTGCCAATTCCACCACTTCTGCGTAAAACTTCATTTATTCGCCTTGAACAGGCTCTACAGGGATCTGGACCGGTGCAGCAGGCTCGGCTGGAGCCTTGGTATCATCAATCTGGCTCTGACGCTGCTGGACATCAGTGAGATTAGCTCCGGGACGCGCATTTTTGACCAAAAAGGCCATCATTATGCATGATGCGGCAAAGAGCACAGCCAAAATCTGAGTCCATTTTTTAAGAAGCGCAGAGGCTCCACTACCGCCAAATACATTCATAGCGGCTCCGCCAAGATTCGCATCCAAGCCTCCCTTGGAGGTTTGGGCAAGAATTACCAGCACCAAAACGATGCAGATAATCGCGTGAACAATCAGTGCAATTGTGTATAAAACCATTTATATGTCCTTAATTCGTGTTTTCATAATCATAATTGAGCAGTCAAATTTACATGGCTTTTTCTGTCAACATTTTTCTTGGGCAGGCTCACCAAAAGCATCGCAATTAGCAAGATTGAAGCTCCTAATATGCTACGGGGAGTAAGGGGCTCCTTTAGCAAAAGATAGCCTCCCAGCATGGCAAAGACACCTTCCAGACTCATGATCACGGCAGCCGGGCCGGGCTCCACTTTTTTTTGAGCTTTTATCTGCAGAGTATAGGCAATGCCCGCGCTCATCACTCCTCCATATAAAATCGGCCAGAGGGTCTTGCCGATATTGGAAAAATAAGCCGCTGACAAACTGGCCTGAGGATGCATAAAGATCCTGACACCGAGAGCAAAAACCGTGGAAAGCAAGGCACAGACGGCAAACTGATCAAAGGCCAGCACAGCCGTAGGAACACGCTTGCTGTATTTACCCACTATCTGCACATGCATGGCCCAAAAGACGGCTGAGATCAGCACCAAAAGATTGCCAAAAGAAACCTCTGCACTGGCAAAGCTACTGAGGAGATACAAGCCAAATACCGCCAAAGCTACCGAGATGATGAGTCTGAGTCCGCTTCTTTGCCCCAGGAAGAATCCCAAAATTGGCACAAAAAGCACGTAAAGCCCAGTGATAAATCCGGCTGATCCCGCCGAGGTATAGATTATGCCAATCTGTTGTAAACTGGCAGCTACAAATAGAACCAGACCTGGAAGCCTGAGCACCGGACCCTTATTTTTGAAGCTTTTGAACAAGGCAAAACGGATGAAGAGCGCCCCCAAGGCAAAACGGATGGCATTAAAGGTAAAGGGATCCAGATGCACCATTCCTTGCCGCTGTGCCACGAAGGCAAAACCCCAGAGGGCAGCGGTGAGGAGCAGCAGCAGCTTAGAGCTCATACAGCCATATCCAAAACAAGGTGCCTGTCCCTGTCATTTAGCGGATTACGATCTTGGCCAGACGCGTTTCCAGATCAGCATTTTTCAAAAGCTTGCTCCAATGCGCCCTTAGCCTGAGAGCCCCTACCAGCTCTTTGTCGCCACAAAGCACATAGGCAGTGCTACCTTTGCATTTTTGCTTGAGAAAATCCCCCAGGTCATTGTAAAGTTTAATGATATCTTCATTAACGCCCATCCTCACTCCATAGGGTGCATTCGTGATGATGGTTCCGGAAAATCCCGGCTGGGCATCTTCAAAACGCAGGCGGGACAGCTCGATACCCTGAGCATGTGGCAAAAGCTGAAGATTATCTTTAGCGGCCTCTATGGCATTAGGATCGATATCCGAACCTCTGATGAGGCCTTTGGGCAGGGCTCTGATCTGAGCATTTTCTTCAGACACGATCCTCTTCCACAGCGCTTCATCAAAATCCGGCAGGTATTTCACCCGGTGATTGTCGCGCATGTATCCCGCAGGAATCCGGCAATAGTGCATAGCCGCTTCTGCCAAAATAGTTCCGCTGCCGCACATGGGATCCCACAGCGGGGTCTGCCCATCCCATCCCGAAAGTTTCACCATCGCAGCCGCCAGGGTCTCTTGCAAAGGTGCCTGAACGCTCTGCCTGCGATAACCGCGTTTATGCATGCTCAGCCCCAGAATGTCCAGAGCGATTGTTGCCTTGTTCTCATGGATATGCAGATTGAAGAGGATATCGGGATTCTGAGTGCTAAAACTGGGTCGGGCCTCAAAGCGTTCCCTGAAGCTGTCGCAGATGGCGTCTTTGAGCACCTGGCTGCTATACAGAGAATGCCGCGTGAAGCTATTGCTCACGTTGCAGATGATGCCAAAGCTCATATCCACAGAGAAAAGTGCCGGCCAATCGATGTTTTTCGTGGCCTGTTGATAGAGGTATTTATGGCTGTGACAGTCGAAATTGAGCAGCGCCAGCAGCACTCTCTGCGTAAGTCTCGCCCCATAAAGTATGCGATAAAGCTGCTCCGGCGTAGCCGAAAAGATCATTCCGCGGGGAATCTCGGTGTGCACCACTGCACCAAAGCTTTCCAGCTCTGCTTTGGCATGCCTTTCCAAGCTGCCAGCAACTACGGCAAAGTATCTTGTTCCCAAGTCTTTGTGCGATGTGTCCACTATTTCTTGCATCATTAGCTATACAGATACCTTTTGATCTTTTGAGTGGGTGTTTTTTGGAAAGGTTCGTTCACGATCTGAACCTTGATGATGCGCGAGAAATCCGCCAGAACCTTATTGAGCTCCACCCGGTTTTCTTCCATGATTTTAGGCAATTGACTCAACTGAATATGGTCTGCATCCAAGGCATCCAAATCCGGATAGATCATAGCATGAATCTGGCGATCGCGCTCCAGGATCAAAGCTTCGCCCACATAGGGCATGTTATTGAGCTTTTGTTCCACCAATTCCGGATAGACGTTCTCTCCGCTGGCTCCCACGATCACGTTTTTGCTGCGGCCGCGGATGAAGACGAAGCCGTCCTTGTCCATGGTGCCGATATCTCCGGTATAGAGCTCGCCATCCCGCATTACTTCCTGGGTAGCCTCTTCAAATTTGTAATATCCTTTAAAGAGCTGTTCCCCTTTGAGGATGATCTCTCCGGGGATCTTATCCGGCTCCGGAGAATTGATCCGGATGTTCATGAATTTGATCTTTTTCCCACTGGATTCAAAGCGGTGATCCTGCCAATTTGCATAAGTAATCAGCGGACCACATTCCGTCATGCCATAACCGATGGTGAAGGGGAATTTGATCTTTTTCATGAATAGCTCCACCTCTGCATTCATGGGTGCGCCACCGGTGATGAGCTCGCGGATATTGCCCCCAAAAGCCAGCATGAGCTTATCGTGAATCTTTTTGTAGATCAGCTTGTTCAAGAGCGGTATCTTCATCATGATCTGCATCTTGCGGGTCTCGATGGTGGGTTGCAATTGCTTTTTATAGATCTTTTCGATCAAAAGCGGCACGGTCAGAACTATCTCTGGCTTCAGGTCTTTCATGGCTGCCAAAAGCAATCTGGGCGCCGGAATCTTATCCATGAAATTGATGTGATTGCCCCGCGTGAAGGGATACATAAGATCAAAACTGCCGGCATAAGCATGCGCCAGTGGCAGAAATGCCAGGACATTTGCGCCCACCTTGAAGAGCAGATTTTCCCGAGCGACGATGAGATTGGCCAGCAGAGAGCGATGCGGCAGCATCACGCCTTTGGAGAAGCCGGTGGTTCCACTGGTATAGATGATCGCGGCGATATCTTCGTTGTCACAGACATCCTTGGCCTGGATCTGCTCTTTGCCCAGAGTGTTCATTTTAGCATCTTTTTCCAGAGGAGTGACCAGTTCTGTCGCGTCCTTCTGTCCATTTTTGAGCATGCTAAAATCATCCAAAGAGAAGACGTAATGCACCCTGCGCAGGGCATCTATATCGATGCTGTCGTATTTATCTTTGGAAATAAACAGCAGTTCGGCATCAGAGTGATTGATGATGTGCTGAGTGTCCTCAGGAGAGAAATTCGCCAAAACGGGGACAATGGTGGCTCCATAGCTGATGGCAGAGATCCAGGTGAGTGCCCAATTGCTGGAATTCTTGCCCACCAGGGCAATCTTACTAGCTTTTTTGATTCCTGCCTTTTCAAAAAGACGGTGCATCCACATCACTCTGCGGCCCACATCTGCGTAAGTCAGGGCTTCGCCAGGATAATCTGTAAAAGCAGGCATATCCCAAAATTCTTTGATGGCATCGATCAGGTATGGGATCAGTTTCTCATTGATCATAACTACTCCTTTTGCATATAGATTCAAGGGACTTCATAAAAATCTACAAAGTTAATTCACTTTTTTGCAAGCCTTATGAAAGGAAAGTAGCTGTCAAGCAAAAAGAAAATCCAGCCCCTCTTGATGATGAAATTCTCTCTCAGTTCTCACTGATCACCCAGATTCGCAGAGAGTTTTTTGCACAAGCTCTTTAGTCGCTTGTCTGCTGGATTAGGATGCGGATCGCGTCCAGTAAAGTCACAAGACTTGATAAAAAATAGGGAAAAGCCCTGTACTACCGCACGCGAGACGCCTGCGATCCAGGAGACTGTTCAACAAGTTTCGATTATTCTCCAATAACTTAGCTGATTCAATAGCCTAAAAAGTGGGCGAGTCCGTCGAGTAGGTAAGGGGAGTTTCACCCCAAACCCCTCACAGAACCGTACGTGAAGCTCTCGCTTCATACGGCTCTTATCATTCAGCCGAAGAAATACGTTGGCTTGCAGTATTTCCAGTGGACAAAC
>JAJBAY010000009.1 GCA_020532515.1 Candidatus Cloacimonadota bacterium
ATCCAATCCTCAATCTTACTCGACGCGAGACGCATCGAATCCTCAATCTTTCTCGACGCGAGACGCATCGAATCCTCAATCTTTCTCGACGCGAGACGCATCGAATCCTGTATTCTCGAGCTGCTTTTCTCAAAGACTGAACGGGAAACGGTCTAATCTGCTTAGCTGTTTTAGAACAGTCTCCTTAGGAATGGGGGAATGCCTGCTAAAAAAACAGTTGACAAGAATCTCGATGCAATTATTCTTAATCATATGGTTGATTTTTGCTAAATGTTCTGTGCTAGATGGTTTGGCGTTATGTTCAATGTCTTGATTTCATTTCTAATGCTGCGCTTATTAACCGCATACTATTCAATTCTTCGGCGGAAAGATATGAGAAAAAAGACTACACACGATGTGTATTTTGCCACAAACACAAGTTCTGCTGTTTTTAGATGGATCGCACTAATTGGGGTAATAATCGGAATTATTGGCTTGTTTTTAGGTGTCCTACTTTCAATAATCCGCAAATCCTATTTCCTTGTCTCATTCGAAGCTTATTTTAGTATTGGTTTCTTGTTAACCCGCTTAGCGCTTCCTTTGGCCATTACAGCTGCTACAATCTTGAGTACATGGATAACAGTGTTGTTCGCTGAATACGTCTGCTTTGTTTCAAATCTCTACCATATAGTATTTGTCAAAGTGTACGGCGAAATAGAATAGTAATTAATCCTTCAAACTAAATTCAGCAGGTGTTGCCTCAGCTTAGCCAATGGCTATTCAGGCAGTACCTGCTGAGTGTTATTTGAGACTTAGTTCCAAACATAGAATAAAGAGGGATTTTTCAGCCGAGAATTTCACTTGACGTAAATCTAGTCCTGAAACGAGCTGAATCCATCTAAGGAGAAAAAGACGAATGTGTGGAATTGCCGGAATATTCAGTTTAGACCCAGCTAAAAAGATAGATTTACCGCTTTTGAACGAGATGACGAAGCGGGTGCATCATCGTGGTCCTGATGATGAGGGGTACTTGGCTATTACTATCCCCAAGCCTGAAGTGCGGGCCTTTTATGGAGAAGGTAGCAGTGCTGCCGTGAAGGCCAAGCTCCAGCCTTTTGATGCAGGTTTTGCCGCGCAAATAGGGTTTGGTTTTAAAAGATTGCCTACGCTCGAGCTCACGGAATCCGGGCATCAGCCCATGTATGATGCGGCTCTGGGCTTGGCAATAGTTTTTAATGGCGAGATCTTCAATCATCTCGAGCTGAGGGCAGAGCTGGAAAAATCTGGTTACAGCTTTGTCAGCCATAGCGATACCGAAGTGATTCTCAAAGCTTATCATGCCTGGGGAATGGACTGTGTGGAGCGTTTTATCGGGATGTGGGGTTTCAGCATTTGGGATCAAAAGCGGCAGATTCTATTTCTCAGCCGGGACCGTTTTGGCATCAAACCCCTGTATTATGCCTTGGACAAAGGCTACCTGTATTGGGGCTCCGAAGTCAAGCAGATCCTCGCCGCTCCCATCGAAAAGACTCCAAACAAAGCCATGATCTGGCGCAGCATGAAAGTAGCCGCCATGATGGTCTATGATAATGAGACCTATTGGCAGAATATACATGCGCTGAAGCCCGGATACAACATGATCGTGAAGGACGGGAAAGTCCGGATCGAGCAATATTATCAGCTCGATGTGGAGAGCTTTGAGCGCAGTACGCTCAGCTTTGAGGAAGCCAAAGATAGATATTACCAGCTTTTCCTGAACAGTCTGAAGCTACATATGCACAGCGATGTGGAGATTGCATCCTCACTTTCCGGGGGCATGGATTCCAGCGCGATCGTCTGCATGGGTGCCCCGCTTTTGAACTATCCACTGCGTACTTTTTCTACTTATTATGAGGATGATCCCGCTCTGGATGAAAGGAGCTATATCGAGATTGTAGCTGCCAAAAATAACATTCAGACCAATTACTGTGCCCCGCAGGCGCAAGACGCTCTTGATTGGTGGGAACGTGCCACTTATCTGAACGATCTGCCGCTGAGCTCTGCCTTCGTGAGCCAATATGCTCTGATGAAAACAGCGCATGAGGCGGGAATCCGGGTGCTGCTTTCCGGGCAGGGCTCGGATGAAATGTCCGGAGGCTACCGTCATGGCAGCTATCGCTATTTCGCCGATCTCATCAGAAACCTGAGCTTGGGCAAATTTGCCGGAGAAATCGGGCACTTCCTGAGCAGCAAGCCTCTGAAAAACATGGGCGATCTGGCTAAAATTGCCATGTCTGTGGCTTTGCCAGAATCTGCTTTGTATGCCTTGGAAGCCAGGCATTACCGCTTTGATCCTTTCTCAAAAGAATTTTCTAAAGATGCCAAGGCTATGGTGGAAGGTAAGTTTATGCGGCAGATCAGCGATTTGCCCGTTTCCAGAACGAGTAGCTTTTTGTACAATATGATGCACAGCACTTCGCTGATGACCCTGCTGCACTCTGAAGACCGCATGAGCATGGGGCACAGCGTGGAAAGTCGTGCGCCTTTCCTGGATCACCGCTTGGTGGAGCTGGTCTTCAGCCTGCCAATGTCTTACAAGATTCAGCCGCCTTTGGGTAAGGTGATCCATCGTAAAGCCCTGGAGAATTGCGTGCCCCAGGAGATCTCTGAACGGCGCGACAAAAGCGTCTTTGGCAGTCCTTTTGCAAGCAGATGGATGCGGCACGGACTCAAGGACTTCATTCAGGATATCCTGTTTAGCACGGAATTTCGCAGCCGCGGGATCTGGGATTTGCCCACGATCCAGAAGCGCTGGCAAGGCTATCTATCAGGGAAAAATCGCGATGCTGAGATGCTGTACAACGTGATTTCGCTGGAACTCTGGCACAGGATCTTTAAATAGGAGATATAGTGAAACTTTGGCAAGCCTTGGCATCAGGCCTCATGCTGCTCGCGCTGAGCTCTTGCAAGTTCGGCTTTAAACAGCCTGAAATCGTAAAGATTCAGGATTTGACCATCACTGAAATCAAGATTGATAATAGCAAACTGCAGCTTTCCATCATTGTCAAAAACCCGAATAGCTATCCGATCCGGCTCAAAGCATTGGATGTGAAAATGCTGGATCCGAACCGGGTGAAAGTGGGAGAGGCTAAACTCAAGAAAGAGATCGATCTCCCAGCCAAAAAGAATATACAATTGGACTTCCTGGTCAATGTCCAGAGCCGTCCCATGATCCATATGGTGAGTAGCATTAACAAGGATCTGCAGTTCTTTGTCTCCCTGAAGGGGAAAGGCAAGGCCAAGGGCATTTCCAAAAGCTTTGAATTTGAACAGCCTTATAGCATTGACATCAAGGAATATCTGCCGCAACTCCTGCCCCATCTTGACAGCATGTTATCTGGCTCGTCAGGGGAACAGCCGATGTTTAAGCTGCTGCGCACATACGTGGGAGATTATGGCATTAGCAAGACTGGGCTGATGGCGGATTTTATCATCATCAATCCCTATGGTCTCAGCTTCCGGCTTAAGGGCTTTCCTGCCGAGGTTTTCATCAATGGCAAGGTCGTGGGCACAGGGAACATAAAGCAAGAGCTTGTTTTTGATGAGAACGTTTTTTACAGGGATGGGACCATGACCTTTCAGGTCTCCAACCTCAAATCTGTAGTGAGTGCAGCCAAGGGAGTTTTCAAGGGTGGCATCGATTATGAGGTGAGAGGAAAGATCCAGATCCAGGTGATGGGCTTCGATCTTGAGATTCCTTATGCTTATTCTGGAGTGATTCCACTTAGCATTTGGGAGATCTTGCTGAAGTGAAACGAAAAATAACTTGACGGAAATGGCAGTCGCAAAAACAATGCTATGCTTAAGAGTAATATCTAAGATATAAAATAAGGAGTAATAATGGTCAAGCTGAGACTGAGAAGGATGGGAGCAGGTGACCAACCTTTTTACCGTATTGTAGCCGTGGATTCCCGCGTGAAACAAGTAGGTAAATACCTGGAATGCATAGGTTGGTACGATCCTAAGACTGAACCATCCAAGATCAATATTGAAACAGAACGTGCTATTTATTGGCTCTCTGTGGGTGCGCAGCCTACCGAGACCGTGCGTTCTTTGATGCGTAAAGCCGGGATTTTACAGATCTGGCACGAACGCAAATTGGCGAAAGCAGAATAACAACAAAAGAACTGAGGTGAAGCGTGAAAGATCTCATTGAATTTATGGTTAAAGAGCTTGTTGACAACCCCGAGCAAATTTCTGTCACCGAAATTAGTGGAGATAAGAAAACGCGGTATGAACTGCGTGTGGCACATGAAGACCTTGGCAAAGTGATTGGAAAACGTGGGCGCACCGCTGGTGCTCTGCGTACTATCCTCAACGCCGTATCGACCAAGCAAGGAAACCCCGCAGAGCTGGAAATCATCGAGTAAATGGTTAGCCCTCACCTTATCGGAATAGGCAGGTTGGGTGGCGTAGATAGTGAAGGTTGGCATCACGTGATGATAAAGCCGGAATTTCGTGAAGGCTTTGATCACGCTGTCGATCTGTATTTGATCTTTGAAGAAAATAGAGTGTTTTACGTAACTATCAGTGATAGGAAACAAAGTGAAAAGAAAACTTGGGTGAGATTTGCCGAAGACGGCATCGCCGAAGAACGTAAGCTGCACCGGGAAGTATTCCTGGCGATTGAAGACGAAGAAGTTCAGCAAGATGAGGATGAACTCCTCGGCCTGGATGTGGTCTATCAAGGCAGCCTTTTGGGCTGCGTGGTGGACATGTTTTACAATGGCGCGCAGGATGTACTGGTGATCTCCACCGCTCTGGATACCGAGATCTTGGTTCCACTGGTGGAGCACTACCTGCCCTTGCTACCCGCTGAAACTCAAGGGGTGGTCTTCCTGGAAAATATGGAAGATCTGCTTTTGGCCAGTGGGCATAAGCTGCAGAATGGTCAGCTTTTTTATAGCGAAGATGAAGCTTGACGTTCTTAGCCTTTTCCCAGGCGCTTTTACCAGTTTTTTGGAAACCAGCATTGTGGCCCGGGCCATCGCCAAGGGAGTGCTCACTGTAAATCTGGATGATATTCGCCGTTATAGCGCGGATAAACATCAGAAGGTGGACGATTATCCTTATGGCGGTTTTGCCGGCATGGTAGCCACACCACAACCTTTGTGGGATGCTATCAAAGCCTGCTTGGCTGCAGGCCCTGCTCCGGTGATATACTTTAGCCCTCAGGGGCGCCGGCTGAGCCAAAAGATCTTATGTGACTATGCTCAGGAGCAGCACATCATTCTGCTCTGTGGCCATTACAAAGAGATCGATCAGCGCATTCGCCGCCTCATGGTAAGCGATGAAATCTCCCTTGGGGATTTTGTGCTTAGTGGCGGTGAGCTGGCAGCGCAGGTTTTCATAGATGGTATTGCCCGGCTTCAAGATGGAGTTTTAAGCGATATCTCAAGTGCCCAAAGCGATTCTTTCTACCACGGGAAGCTGGGTTTCCCCTGTTATACCAGGCCAGAAGTTTTTATAGAGCAAAAGGTGCCTGATATACTGCTCAGCGGAAACCACGCCAAAGTCCAGGATTGGGCAAAAGCCGAGTCCGAGATTTTAACCCGAACCAGACGACCAGATTTATTGTAAACAGCTCTGATGGCTGTCCCGAATAAGAGAAATGATAACCAATCAGGAAAGCTGAGGTCTATATCACATGATGTATAGTGCGGAACTTGAGCGAGCGGGCTCTTATTAAGAGTCTTTTTCGCCCCAAAAATAAAGTTCAGGAGCACAGCGCGAAGCCGTTTTTATGCGCATAAGGACGGCAAATAATGAGCTGTACTCTGCGCCACAATATGCATCCCCAGATCTCATCTTCTCCGAGTATATATATGGGAGGAACCCAAATGGATATTCTGCAACAAGTTGGCAGAGACCAAATCAGAACCGATTTTCCCGAGTACCGCGTAGGCGATACTGTGAAAGTCCATTATAAAATTAAAGAAGGTAGCAAGGAACGTATCCAGGTTTTCCAAGGCATCGTGATTCAAAAACGCGGTGCAGGAGTTTCCAAATCCTTCACTGTCCGCAAGGTTTCAAGCGGAGTGGGAGTAGAGAGGATTTTCCCTCAAAACTCTCCCAATATCGATAAACTTGAGATCGTGCGCCATGGTCAGGTTCGCAGAGCGAAGCTATTTTATCTGCGTCAGGCCAAGGGCAAGGCAGGAAGAATCAAAGAGCGCCGGAGATTTACTGCTTAGTTACCATAAACACACAAGCTTAGCCCCTTGTACTGCGTTGCATCAAGGGGCTTTGTTTTTTATAGGAGAATAATATGCTCAGAGTCCTATACTATCAAAACTCTGATCTCTGCTTGGAAATTGAGATCGAGGAAGAGACCATCAATCGCATCTCCTTTTGCGAGCTGCCTTTAAACAATCTGGTGGAAGATGCCTTCGAAAAAGAGGTGATCCGCCAGTTGGATGCATACTTTGCCGGAGAAAGCCAGGAGTTTGATCTGCCTTTTTTTGCCACGGGCACACCTTTTCAACTCATGGTCTGGGAAGAGCTGCTGAGAATCCCTTATGGCCAGACCATTTCCTATCGCGAGATGGCCGAATTGATTGGTAAGCCCAAAGCGGCCAGAGCCGTGGGCAATGCCTTGGGTGCAAACCCCATATCCATCCTCATCCCCTGTCACAGAGTGATAAGCTCAGACGGCACGCTGGGTGGCTTTGGTGGAGGACTGCCGGTCAAGACCTATCTCCTGGCTCTGGAAAAGCGCAATAGAGAGAATTCATGATCTTGGGGCTGGGTACAGATATTGTCGCGGTGCACCGGATTGAACGTGTGATCAAGAGCAATCCTCGCTTTATCGAAAAAGTCTTTAGCCTTGGGGAACAGCAGTATTGCAGTGGCAAAGCCAATCCAGCTCAGAGCTACGCTGCCCGGTTTGCCGCCAAAGAAGCCTTCATGAAGGCCTTGGGCACAGGCTGGGATGAAGGCATATCCTGGACCCAGATCGAAGTGGTAAACGATGCCAAGGGCAAGCCTTGCCTGAAGTTATCGGGCGCTACCGAGGCCCTTGCAAAGAGCAGAGGGACTGAGCTGATACACCTTTCGCTCAGCCACGAAAAAGACTATGCGATCGCCACTGTTATTCTAGAAAAAAGGGATGCGCTCTGCCCGGCACAATGAGTGAACGATAATATCTTGACAAATCAGCGATATCCTAATTAAATGTCACAATTGAGGTAGTTATGAAAGATGCGATAGTATTTTTGGGAATTCAAGGCAGTGGTAAAGGAACTCAGGCCGAGCTCCTGGCTCAGCATACCGGATTCCTACATGTGAATATTGGAGACCTCCTGCGGGAGCAAGTTAGCCTTGGCACCGAGATCGGCGCACAGGTGAATACCATCATCCAAAAAGGTGAATTGGCCCCCGACGAGATTGTCTTCGAATTGATTGACAGGCAGATTGAATCCTGCTGCGATGGCGTGATCTTTGACGGTTTTCCCCGCACCTTGGTGCAAGCGGAGTTTCTACTGCAGCATTACCATGTGATCCGGGTTTACTATTTGGACTTGAAGAAAGTAGATGCAATCAAACGCATCCAGGGTAGAAAGGTTTGCAGCAAATGCGGGACGAACTATCACATCACAAATCATCCTCCCAAGAAGTCAGGTATCTGTGATGCTTGTGGTGGAAAGCTTTTCACCCGGGGCGACGATGCTCCCAGTGCCATCCGCAAACGGGTGGCGGCCTTTTATGAAGAGACCTATATATTAAAACAGTTTTTCGAAGAAAAGGGTGAGCTCAGAACTTTGCCTGCGCTGAGATCAATCAAGGAAGTCCAAGACATGATCATAGAGGATATCGAACTGGGCAGATAGATGCCAGAGCTCAAAGCAAACAGGTTCCTCAAATTCGTAGAATTCATCGCTTATCTATTGGCGGTGTGGAGCTTTGCGGTCATATTCCTGGAAAGCATAATCACTACTATTACAAATTACCAGAGCCTGGAGCTTTTTACCGCACTCGCGAATCTGCTGCTGATAGCTCTCACCATCATAGGCCGCGCTATTTCCCCTGAGTCCCCCAGCAAGCGCAATCTGCTCTTTTTGGATATGACTCTGCTGATCTTCGGCGGACTGCTGATGTTTTATCAACCCAAGTTCGTCATCTTTTTCCTGCTCATCCGGCAGACCTATTTCATCTTGCAATACCTGATCTTTCGCTCTTTTGAGGGGAAATTGTATAAGGTGCTTACCAATAACCCGCCAGTATCACTGATGTTGAGCTTTGCCATGGTGATCTTGATCGGGACGGTGCTCCTGATGTTACCCTCAGCCTCTGTGCTGGGCAGGGTTACCTCCTTTAGCGATGCGCTGTTCACCGCCACTTCTGCCACCTGTGTGACGGGGCTCATCGTGCAGGATACCGGCGGATATTTCAGCCTGTTTGGGCAATTGGTGATCCTGGTTTTGATCCAGATCGGAGGACTGGGGATCATGACGATATCCACTGCTTTTGCGCTGATCATGGGCAGAAGGCTTACCCTGAAGCTGGAAAACCTGATGCAAGGTGTGATGGGCGAAAGTGAGCGGCTAAATGTCTTTCAACTGCTCAAAAACATCGTGATCGTAACTGCTCTGATCGAAGTAGTGGGGGCGGTTTTGCTGTTTCCCGTTTTTGCACGTGATATGTCCGCCTCATTGGCGATCTACAATGCCATCTTCCACTCTGTTTCCGCTTTTTGTAATGCCGGATTTTCGCTGTTTTCGGATTCCCTGGTCTCTTTTGTGGATAATCCCCTCGTGAATTTTACGATTAGTACCTTGATCATTTTGGGCGGAATCGGTTTTGCCGTATTGATCGATCTTTACCGCTATGTGACGCATGTGGACAAAGTTCGCAAGCTGACCCTGCATAGCAAGATCGTGCTCACGGTGTCTGCAGCTCTTTTGGTGATCGGCTTTGTCAGCATCTACATCGCCGAATACCACTCTGTGATGCAGGGCTTTAGCATCAACCGCAGAATCCTGAGTTCCTGGTTCCAGTCTGCCAGTGCGCGCACTGCCGGTTTCAATACGGTGGATATTGGCGCGATGGCACCTGCTTCTCTTTTGATCATGATGGTGCTGATGTTTATCGGCGCTTCGCCGGGCTCCACCGGTGGCGGAATCAAGACCACCACCTTTGCGGTTTTGGCGCTGTCTGTAATCTCCATGCTGAGAGGCCGCCGAGAATTGAGCCTGTTCAACCGCCGCATTTCTCTATCCAATTATCGCGAGGCTACCAGCCTGATCACCCTGGCTGCTGGAATCGTCTTTTTCGTCGTCTTTCTGCTCTTTCTTACTCAGCAGCAAGCTTTTGAGAAACTCATGTTTGAGGCTATCTCAGCTTTTGGCACGGTAGGGCTTTCCATGGGTATCACTTCAGAGCTCACTTATGTCGGCAAAATGCTGATTACCATCTTGATGTATATCGGGCGTATTGGCCCGCTCACTTTGATCTACGCACTTTCTATGCGTAAAAAACAAGCTAAACTAAACTATGCGGAAGAAAAGATAGCCATCGGCTAAGGGAGTATATAATGGCCAGATATGCCGTAATCGGACTGGGCAGATTTGGAATGACTGTAGCAAACATTCTCACCGAGAGTGGGATGGAAGTGATCGCGATCGATAGAAACCAGGAAATAGTGGATGACGTATCGGTCAGAGTGACTTCGGCCTATTGCATGGATTCCACAGAAGAACCGGCTCTGCGCTCGCTGAATCTCAACGAAGCAGATGCCGTGATCATCGGGATCGGCACCAATATTCAGGAAAGCATTCTCACCGCAGCCCTCTTGCGCAAGATCGGAGTGGGGATCATCTATGCCAAGGTGAATAACAGCCTGCATGGTAGAATCCTGGAATTGATCGGAGTGCAGAATATCCTCCTGCCGGAAGAGATCGTGGGCACCCAATTGGCCAAGACCCTGATCTCCAAAAATGTGCTGGAATACATTAGCCTCTCCAGCGGACACGTGGTGATGGAGATGGTGGCTCCACGCAGTTTTGTGGGTAAGGATCTGCAAGAGCTTGCCTTGCCCTCCACCCGCGGGGTCAATATCATCGCCATCAAATACAATTCCCTGTCTGTGACCGAAGACGGCCGCAACGTGGTGGATAAAGTCACCAACGACATGCCTGGCGCCAATGATACCGTCAACGAAGGCGATGTGCTCATCATGATGGGCCCCAAAGGCAACGTGGATAAACTGATTTATGAAACCACGAACAGGAAGGACTAAAGATGAAACAATCTATCAAAAGACGCTATCACCTCATGCTTATCTTCCTTTTTGCCCTGATTGTGTTGCAATTCGTTGTGGTGCTATTCACCATCGGGCAAGCGGATAATCTATACTTTCTGGCCAGCGATATTCAATCGATTATGATCGTATTCTTATTTGCGATTTTCGTGTATATGGTCTTGATTTTCAACTATCTGCCTTACCGCCTCTCCAGAGCGGTGAAGAGGGTGGAAGACCTCATCGAAGAGATTTCAAACGGGAATTACCAGATCGATATAGATAGCTCGCGCTTTGAGCACGATTACGTTTTTCAGGAGCTGATCTTCTCCCTGAAGAAGATGTTGGATATCATCATGCGCTTTGACGCTGCGAAAACCGATAAGATCTATGAACACCATCAACGCCTCAATCAATTGATCAACCTCTTGTCACAGCTCGTGTTGATCGTCACAGTCAATGGCGATATCGTGTATATCAATGAAGTTTTCAGAACACGTTTCCCGGGCATCAGCGATACCAGCAACCTCAATGAAGTGATCCTGAAGAATGACTTTGACGCCCGTATCTTTGATGTGATCATCGAATCCTTGCGCTTTGGCGATAATATCTATGACAAGACAGTGGCGATCGAAGGCTCTGTCAGGACTGCTCTGATTAAGGGCTCTATCATCCGAAACCGCAAAGGCATAGCCTCCGGCGGGGTATATACTGTGGAACTCATCGGTGAACACGCGCAGAATTAAGATCGTCTTTGATGCCGATGAGCCAGTCCGCCTGGACAAGCATCTGGCCAATCTACGGCTGCAAGAGCTACACTCGCGTACTTTTATCGAAAGTCTGATCAAAGAAGATGGCATCCTGGTGAATAATATTCCGGTAAAAAAGAGCTTTTTGCTCACCCGGGGAGATGAGATCGATCTGAAATTGCCCGAGCCGCCGGATTACCAGATGAAGGCACAGGACATCCCTCTGGATGTGGTCTATGAAGACGACGATCTGGCCGTGATCAACAAAGCCGCAGGAATGATCGTGCATCCGGGACACGGCAATCCGGACGGGACCCTGGTAAATGCCATCATGTACCGTTTTGCCGGCGAGCTCTCCACAGGGCGTGATCCCAATCGTCCGGGGATCGTGCATCGCCTGGATAGAGGTACCTCTGGGCTCATCATCATCGCCAAAACCGATGCAGCTCAGGTGGCTTTGAACCATCAGTTTGCCCGCCGCGAGATCAAAAAGACCTATCTGGCCATCACCAGCGGGATTCCCGAACCTCCGGAAGGCAGCATCGAGTGCAATATCGCCCGTTCGCTGAAGAATCCCCGCCAGATGTGCGTTGCCGAAAAGGGTAAATGGGCTGTGCTGCATTACAAAACGATCCAGTATTATCACTATTTTGCCTTGGTAAAAGTGCAGCTCGAAACCGGGCGCATGCATCAGATCCGTGTGCAATTTGCCCAGCGCAACATGCCTATTTTGGGTGATCTGCTCTATAATACCCGCCGCTATGTGCATGCGCTATTGCCGCAAAACATGAAGCACAAAGCTACCGAACTCCTCACCAATCGCCTCTTGCGCCAGGCTTTGCATGCCTGGAGACTGCAATTTATCCATCCCATCAGCGGTGCCGAAATGGACTTCTGCGCAGCTCTGCCCGAAGATTTTCTTTATACCCTGAAATGGCTGGAACGATATTTTGCTGTTGACACAGACAGCGCTTCCCTAAATGTGATATTAGAGGAAAATAAGACGTGGTAGAAACGAAAGAAAGACCAATAAAGCCAGTATTTAGCACCATAGAAGATGCGATCTCTGCGATTGCTCAGGGCCAGATGATCATCGTGGTGGACGACGAAAACCGGGAAAATGAAGGAGATCTGCTCATGGCAGCGGATCTGATCACCCCTGAGCAGGTGAACTTTATGATTACCAAAGGTAAGGGACTGCTGTGCGTGCCCATTAACGAAGAATATGCCCAAAAGCTGGATATCCCGCTCATGACTCTGAAAAGCAATGAACGTCATGGCACAAAGTTTACCATTTCAGTGGATGTCTTCGAAGGCACCACCACCGGTATCTCAGCTTCCGAACGCGCCAAAACCGTGAAAGCCCTGGCAGATCCGCACAGCAGTGCCAAGGACTTTATGCGCCCAGGGCACATCTTCCCGCTGCTTGCAGAAAAAGGCGGCGTACTCAAGCGCGCAGGGCACACCGAAGCTGCGATAGACCTTACCACCATGGCAGGGCTGAACCCTGTGGGTGCCATCTGTGAAATCATCCGGGAAGATGGCGAAATGGCGCGGCTTAAGGATCTGATTCCCTTTGCCCAAAAGCATGGTCTGCTGATTGTCACTATCGAAGATCTCATTCATTACCGGCGCAAAAAAGAACAGCTCGTGCGTCAGGTCAGCAAGGCACATTTGCCCACAGAATATGGCATGTTTGACATCATCACCTATATCAGTGAGATCTCAGGCGAGCATCATCTGGCGCTCACCATGGGAGATATCTCCACTCCGGAGCCGGTTTTGGTGAGAGTTCATTCCGAATGTTTAACCGGAGATGCCTTGCATTCTCTCAGGTGCGATTGCGGTCAACAGTTGGAACGCAGCTTTGAGATGATCTCAGAACTGGGTCGTGGAGTGATCCTCTACATGCGCCAGGAAGGCCGGGGCATCGGTCTCTTGAACAAGATCAAGGCTTACCATTTGCAAGATAACGGTGCCGATACGGTGCAGGCAAATCTGGATCTGGGCTTTGCAGAGGACCTTAGAGATTACGGAATTGGAGCACAAATCCTCAAAGATCTGGGACTGAAATCCATCAATTTGCTTACAAATAACCCCAAAAAGATCGTGGGACTCAGCGGTTATGGTCTTACCATCGTAAACCGGATACCCATAGAAATCACACCCCGTAAAGAGAACGCATTTTATCTGAAAACCAAAAAGGACAAAATGGGACATATACTCCATGAAGTATAGACATTTTCTGCTGATCTTAGCCCTGCTGTTTAGCTTCAGTGTCCAGGCTAAAGACATCAAAATACCCAAGGCACAAGGCTTTGTGAATGACTTTGCCGGACTCTTGTCCGACGAAAGCAGAGCCAAAATAAATGACTGGGCGATCGAGCTGAGAGAGAAAACAGATGTTGATTATGTAATCGCAACATTTCCGGAGATCGCTGGTGAAAACGAAACAAGCTTTGGAGTGCGTCTATATAAAGCCTGGGGAATAGGTACAAAGCGGGATGAAGGCGTATTGGTCCTCGTCGCGCTGAAAGAACGTAAATTACGCATAGAAGTGGGCTATGGTGCCGAAGGATATATTACCGACGCCTATTCCCATCAAGTTTATCAAGAAATGGTGGGCTATCTGAGCCGCGGCTCGGAAGACTGGGATACCGCTTTTATGCAAGGCAGCCTGAGGCTGCTTTCAGCGATAGCTCAGGAGAAGGGAGTCACACTCACCGGAATGTCGGAATATTCTCAAGGCCGCAGCTCTGGTGACCAAAATTCTTCACCTTTTGGCGTGCTGATTCTCCTGGCAATTTTCATCATTCTGATGATCGTGACCAGGGGCAAAATCTTGCTTTGGTTAATGCTCTTTAGTCGCGGTGGCGGCGGCGGTCCTGGCGGTGGCTCTTGGGGCGGTGGTTCATCAGGTGGCGGAGTCGGTGGTGGTTCATCAGGCGGCTTCGGTGGCTTTGGAGGCTTTGGTGGTGGCCGCTCAGGTGGCGGCGGAGCAGGAGGAGGTTTTTGATGCTCTTTTTACAATCATTACTCTTTATCGTATGGAACATAGTCCTTGGACTACTCTTGATCACTTTCGTGAAGTGGCTTCTTTTCAACCCGAAACCACTATTTATATTTGGCAAAAAAGTCTGGCTCACTCCGGGATTCATCGTGAGGAAACGGGATTGGCTGTTTAATAAAGCCAGATTCTTTTTGCATGACTACCTCAGGCAGGCAGAAAATCCCCGGAACGATGATGGCTATCTGGCCAATTGGGAACAGAAAGCGCACGATTTCCTTTGGGAAAAGACGGAATTTGTGGACGGTTGGCGCTTTATGCCGGCCAAGCTCAAGGCCGGAATCAGGGGGAAGATCGTGGATGCCTTTGCCGGTATGGTCTCCAAGCTCTTGCGCAAGACCATTCCCCGCGTGGCAGAACAGCTGCGGGTGGAGCATCGCATCGATGATTTTGACGATCAATTTTCCATGGATTTCATCCGGAAATACTACAACCGCTATGTGCATAAGTACCTGGTCTATTTTTTCATAGCGATCAATTTCATTATCGGCCTGGCGAACATGATCCTGTATCTGATTATCGGAGCGTTTTAGCAACTCGTAGTGGCGGACTCCGTTCCGCCTACGCATTAAACAAAAACTCAGTGCTGTAGGCGGAACGGAGTCCGCCACTAGTGCGCCAGTGAGCGATACATATCAGATAGGTGAAAGTCCTATTCAGAGTTACGTCATACTCTGTAGCTGAAGGTAACTGCGTCACCGCGAGGTGGGGTGGAGAGCAACCGGAAGCGAAAGACCAGTCCGTAGGATAACGAACTCGATTCGGCGTTATACATCGTCGAGCCTCCTAGTGTAAGGCTAAGACCAAAGTCAGCGACATATGCGAGGAGCAATGTCAACCAAACCCGATAAGCCTGCTTGGCTAAGAGACGTGTAAAAGCCAGAGCAGGGGTGTATGATGTGGTTGGAAATGGAATGGTAAAGAAGGTAAGTATCGTTAAGCTGGGAGACCTGCCAGTTGAATGAGAGACTGGCAGGAGTCAGAGTGCTCATAATAGTGATGATCCTTGGGACAACATAACCCAAGGGGAGCGAAGGGGCACAGGAAAACAGATTTTGAAAGGAAGACCAATGGAAGAACAACGAACGACAGTGCCGGAAACGGCTAAGCAAGTGCGAGAAATCCCGCCCCGATGGGACTGGGTAGAACCACTGGTATGGACTGACAAGATGCTGGCAGCCCTCGAAAAGGGGGTCAAAGGTGGAAAATGGTTCAGTCTGATTGACAAGGTGTACTATCTACCGAACCTTGAATCAGCCTGGAAACAAGTAGCAGCCAATCGCGGCAGTGCCGGTATTGACAACGTCAGTATCAAACACTATCGCAGGCATGCCGAACAACGTCTAAACCGAAGTTCTGAGCTGCTCAAGCAGGATAAATATCAACCTGCCGGAGTAAAACGGGTCTGGATTGACAAACCCGGTAGCAAAGAGCAACGTCCTCTGGGAATACCAACCGTAACCGACAGAGTGGTACAAACGGCATTGCGAAATGTCATCGAACCAATCTTTGAGCAAGACTTCTGTGAATACAGCTATGGCTTTCGTCCGCACAGATCGTGTAAAGACGCCTTAAGAAGAGTCGATGGACTACTGAAGCAAGGCTCTAAATACGTGGTGGATGCAGACATCAAGGGATACTTTGATAGCATCCCTCAAGATAAGCTTATGCAATTGATAGAGGAAAAGATAGCCGACAGCCGCGTCCTGGCCTTGCTGAGACAATATCTTTCACAGAAAGTGATAGACACAGCAGCAAGCTGGACACCGGAAGCCGGAACACCTCAAGGAGCGGTGATCAGTCCTATCCTGGCCAATATTTATCTAAATCCACTGGATTGGATGATGCTGGATAAAGGATATGCAATGACTCGATATGCAGATGACTTTATCGTGATGTGCGAGACACGCGAAGAAGCCGAAAACGCGCTGGAATTGATTAGAATCTGGACACAAGGAGTAGGGCTAACCCTACATCCCACCAAGACCAAGATAATCAATGCCGACGAAGAAATCTTTGAATTTCTGGGATACAAATTCAAGCAGGGGATGAAATTCCCTACCGACAAGAGTATTATGAAGTTCAGAGATAATATCCGAAAGCAGACTAGACGCAGTAATGGGAAAAGCATGGAGCAAATTATCGCCAAGCTGAAACCCATACAAAGAGGCTGGTTCGAGTATTTCAAGCATTGCCACAGACACACATTCCCGGATCAAGACAGATGGACAAGACGCAGATTGCGCAGCATACTGAAAAAGTATGAAAAGCGCAAAGGTATAGCCACAATCCATAACGATAACATCCGCTACCCCAACCGCATCTTTGATAGCTATGGGTTCTTCTCATTAGTCAGAGCCCATAGGGAATTATGCCAGTCTCTTAAATGAGATACCTGTTTTCTGGAGAGCCGTATGCGGGAGAACCGCACGTACGGTTCGGAGGGAGGGGAGACCAGTAATGGAAAACTCCCCTACCCCTATCGTGGGTGCCCTCTGGCCACCTCAGCCTTCAACTTGCTATAAACATGTCTTCGACTCGAGTTGACTCGAAATCTCAAGTCAATTCGAGTCGAAGGCGAAGCAGAGACGAGTCCAAGAGAAAGGGGTGCCGCACCCTATAATCCTGGATAAAACATCTATAAGAGAGCAGTTTTTAGGTCTAAAAATCAATTTAAAGTAAAATAAAGCTTGACATAGGGTATATCTCTGATATCAAAAGTATTATCTAATCTCTTATCAAAGACGGAAGAGATAAAAGAGGAAAAGATAAGGAGCTTGCAAATGCTAATATTTGAACACTACAAGAATTTGAAAGACCTTGAGCACAGAATCGCAAAAGCTGCGTTGATAGATTTTATACACACCCATCTTGAGCGCTTTCGGGACAGCAAATCTGCCATAGAAAAAGCGATTGACTACGCCTTTAGCAAGGATGTGGGACGCGGTGGATTCGTTCTTCTGGTTTATGATGAAGAGCGTTTGGCGGGAGCCGTGGTGATGACCCATACCGGTATGTCAGAGTTTATCCCGGAGTATTATATGGTTTATATCGCAGTGGACAGTAGTCTGCGTGGGCAGGGGATTGGCTCAAAGCTGCTCCAAAAAGCTCTTGATAGCGCAGAAGGGGATGTTGCTTTGCATGTGGAACCAGACAATCCAGCCATACACCTGTACGAACGCCTGGGATTCTCCACAAAATATTCAGAGATGCGCTGGAATAAGAGCTGAGTATGGCGCGTCTAAAAGTTCATGTTGATCGCCTCATTGAAAACATCGAAACGATCACAGCCTTTATGCGCAAACATGAAAAGGAATGGACCCTGGTGGTAAAGGTTTTGGGTACACATAAGGAAATCTTGGCCAAGCTCTTGCAGCATCCTGCCATCCTGGGGACGCATTCTATTGCAGTCTCACAGTGTAAATCTTTGCGTCTGATCAAAGAGCTGAATCCCTCCCTCAGAACCATGTATATCAAACCGCCGGCCATAAAAAACGTAGCCGAAATCGTGAAATATGCGGATATCTCCCTAAACAGCACAATAGCAACCATTAAAGCGCTCAGCGACGAGGCTGTAAGACAGGATAAGATGCATCAGATCATCGTTATGGTGGAAATGGGCGAATTGCGTGAAGGCATCAAACGAGAGGGGCTGATCCCTTTTTATAATAGTATTTTCAAATTGCCGAAGCTGCAGGTGATCGGGATCGGCACGAATCTGGGCTGCATGTACGGCATTCAGCCTACCTACGACAAGCTGATCCAACTGGTGCTTTTTGAACAGATCATTGAAGCCAAATTCAAGCGTACGATAGAGCTGGTATCTGGAGCCACCAGCATCACCATGCCTATCCTGGAACGCGGCAAAGTGCCAGATGGGATCAATCATTTCCGCATCGGAGAAGCGGCTTTTCTGGGCACTTCTCCCTTGGAAAATAAACCCATCCTGGGCCTGAATACCGGCGCGTTCACCTTTGAGGCCAATATCGTGGAGCTTTACAAAAAGGCAAGTCAGCCAGATGGAATCATCAGCGAGGCCGCCATCGGCAATACTATGGAAGACGATTTGAGCGAAGACAAGAGCAGCAGTTACAAAGCTATCATGGATTTTGGGGTCTTGGATGTGGATGCCGAACTCCTGATCCCGGAAGACCCGGAGCTACGTTTCTTTGGTAATAGTAGCGACCTCACGGTGTATGATCTGGGAGATAACCCCCGCGGCTATAAGACGGGTGATATGATCAAATTCCGCCTCAAATACATGGCGGTAGCGAATCTGATGTACTCGCGCTTCGTAGAAAAAGTTGTGGTTAATTGAAAATTGAAAATGGAGAATTAACCGGCAATTTGCAATTCTCCATTCTCAATTAGTCGAGTTTTAATCTATTAGCTTACTTTTTGGGCTTGAATTCCTCTGCGTAGATAAACATCTCTTCCAGAGTTTTGAAGCGATCAAATAGCGAAATGGCTTTTTGCAATTGATTGTCCTGGGAGATGGAAATCTTATAGGACGCAAGATCGCCATGCACCTTGCGCACCAGCTCACTCTTGATGCTGCTTTCGATGAAAGAGCGCGCGCTATCCAGATCTGCAGCGGTATAGCTGATATCCTGGGTTTTGGCATATTCGAGGAATTCATTCATGATCTCGGCGGTAATAATGGGATTCTTGGAAACCTTGTGATCATGATTTACCAAATAGTCGATCGCATAATTAAAGAACACATTTTTGCGTCTGAGGTCCACGCCGAATCTGGTGAGTAGATCGTTGTCGATGATAATATCAGGGGTAATGCCGCCACCGCCATATACTTCCCGACCCTTGGATGTATAATAAATCTGGCTGTGGGTGTCCTCGTTTTCCTTTTCCAGCTCTTCAGGCGTCACTTCTTTTCCAGTAAGCAGCTTGTCGTTGCTCATTTTATGGATGCAGCGTCCGCTTTTGATATAGTAATAGGAGGTGGTGATCTTGATGCCGTTATTATTGGACAAAGGAATCAATTGTTGTACACTGCCTTTACCGAAGGTGTTTTTACCCACGACCAGTCCTTTATCCCAATCCTGCAAGCTACCGGCAAAGATTTCGGAGGCAGAGGCAGAGGCTTCATTGACCAGCACGATGATGGGATAATTCCGCTGTTTGCTGTTATATCTGGTATAGAGTGCGTCCTGGCGGATGCGGCCCTTGGTCTCCACCACCAGTTTATTGTAGCCGATAAATTCATTTACCGTATCCACAGCCTGGTCCAAGAGCCCACCGGGATTGAATCTAAGATCGATAATCAGACCGGTGATGCCTTCTTTTTCCAGCTCGGCAAGAGATGTGCGTAGATCAGCAGTAGTATTTTCATTGAACTGGCTGATACGGATATACCCGGCGCCATTGTCCATCTTGAAGCTATAGGGTACGCTGTTGATTTTGATATTCTCGCGGACGATGGTAAAGTCTATGAAACCAGCGATGCCGGGGCGGGAGACGGTGATTATCACCTCAGTGCCCACATCGCCGCGCATTTTCTTGATCGATTCATCGGTAGTCACGCCTACTATGCTCACGCCATCCACTTTGACGATCTTGTCGCCGGCAGTGATGCCCATTCTATAAGCCGGTGTACCTTCGATGGGGGAGACCACAGTGATGTAATCTCCGATCTTATCGATCTGGATGCCCAGCCCGCCAAAAGAGCCGCGGGTGCTGGTGGTGAAATCCTTAAATTGATCCGCGGTGAAGTAATTGGTATGCGGATCAGTGGAATTCAACATGCCTTTGATGGCTGCTTCGATCAATTCTTCATCAGAGAGCTCTGTCACATAATTCTGTTTGAGCTTTTGCAAGACTTCACTAAAAAGCTGAATCTGGCTATATATATTTCCCGAACTGGGACGTGATTGGGCAAAGGCGTTTGTAGCTACCAGCAGCAGTGTGGCGGTCAAAATCCATACACTGGCGATAGTGATAAGGGCTGTGCGTTGTTTAGGCTTCATGCTTTGGGTCTCCTATCAGAAATTTAGTGCCCGGATGATCTCTAGATGAATCACCTCTGGAGCTTTTAAGGCATCCAATACAAGGTATCTGGATGCGTGTTTTTTGGCAATAGATAAAAACTGCTGTCGAACCTTTTTGTGAAAGAGATATCTTCCTGCTCCAATCTATCCAGATCCCGGTGATCGATGCGCTTGAAACCTTCTTCCACAGGAAGATCGAGCAGCACCGTGAGATCAGGAACGGTATGGAAGGTGGCAAAAGAATTGAGCAGATCGATTACGTCATAATCCAAATCCCGGGCCGCTCCCTGATAGGCAGTGCTGCTATCGTAATAACGATCTGAGATCACCACCTTGCCGGCAGCAAGGGCGGGCAGAATTAGCTCTCCGGTGTGCTGGGCGCGAGAGGCGCTATACAGCAGCAGCTCCGCTTCGGGCAACATCTCAGAGCAGAGCGGATCCAGCAGGATCTTGCGAATAGCCTCCGCGATGGGTGTGCCACCGGGCTCACGGGTGCTGAGGTGAGGAATTTGCTGTTTGATCAGATGAGCCACGAGCAGCTTGATCTGGGTGCTTTTCCCGCTGCCCTCGATTCCTTCAAATGTGATAAAATATCCTGCCATAGCTTTCCCCTTAGATGATGGTGTCATGCAGATAGTGCAGGTCGTCGCGCTGGGGATTGTCGATCAGATAATGCGCTCCCCGGCTTTCTTTGCGGGAGAGGGCACTGCGGATCACAGCTATGGCGATCACCGCCATATTCCGGGTTTCCACCACTTCTCTGCGTACCGAATTGTGTTGATAAAAGTTATTGATCTCGTTATAGATATTTTCCATACGAGAGAGCGCATATTTGAGCAGACGGCGTGAGCGGCGAATGCCCACATAGCCTTGCATGATGGTTCCGATGATCTCCCGGTTGTGCGAGATCACCACCCATTCATTTTCGTTAAAATCTCCCATCAAGCGCCACTGCGGGATCTTGGGGAAAATGACCTTTTCTTCGATATAAGGATGATTGGCGGCGTTATATGCAGTTACCAAGGCTTCCAAAAGAGAGTTTGAGGCCAGACGGTTTGCGCCATGAAGGCCAGTGCAGGCGACTTCTCCGGCGGCAAAAAGATTGCGGATATCGGTGAGTCCATCGATGGTGGCGATCACCCCTCCGCAGAAGTAATGCGCAGCAGGTGCTACGGGAATGGGCTCGCGGGTAAAATCTATCCCCCGCTCTTTTAACCGGCTGTCAATGTAGGGAAAGTGTTTGTTCAGATGATCTGCAGGAATCTTGGTGGCATCCAGCCAGCAAAACTTTTCTCCTCTGCGCTTGAGCTCGCTATCGATAGCACGGGAGACCACATCGCGCGGAGCCAGATTACCCTTGGGATGGTAGTTCTCCATAAATGTGCTGCCATCGGAAAGACGCAGAATCGCCCCTTCTCCGCGCACCGCTTCCGAGATCAGGAAGGTATCGCCTTCCGGGCTCCAAAACGCAGTGGGATGAAATTGGACGAACTCCATATTGGCCAGCCTGCCACCTGCCAAACGGGCCATGGCCATGCCATCTCCCGTGGCCACATCAGGATTGGTGTTGTGGCTGTATATTTGCGAGGCCCCACCTGTGGCCAGCATGGTCTTGTGCGCCTTGAAGATATCCACTTGGTGGCTTTCTGCATCCAGTATATAAGCGCCCCAACAGGAAATGCCCGGGATAAAACCAAGGTCATTGGCCACATGGTGTTGGGTGATCAGGTCGATCGCGATGCGGTTTTCGTAGATATCGATGTTGGGGTTTTCACGGCAGTTTTTGATCAAGGCTTCCATGATCTGATGGCCGGTGCTATCTGCGGCATAAGCCACCCGGCGATGGGTGTGCCCGCCTTCCATGGTGAGGGAAAGGTTTTCCAGACGGCTGTCGTAATTATCGTCCCGACGGGTAAAATCTGTGCCCAGATCGATCAGATATTGGATCAGCTTGGGTCCTTGTTCGATAATCTGGCTGATCACCTGTCTCTTGCCCAGATTAGCGCCGGCGGAGAAGGTGTCTTCTATATGTTCGGCAAAGGAATCTTTGGCATCCAAAACCGCTGCGATCCCGCCCTGGGCATGATCTGTATTGCAATCGTAAAGATTGCTTTTGCTGATCACAGCCACTTTGCCCAGGCGTGAAACCTGCAAGGCGAAGATGAGGCCGGCTATGCCGCTGCCCAAGACCAGATAGTCATATTCATGATTCATGATGATTTCCTCGGGTTTGTATAGATTCTTCCCATCACGATGGCGTCTTCGGGGGGATCGTGGTAGTAGCCTTTGCGTATGCCCAGAGTCATAAAGCCATGCTTTTCATAGAGCTTGATGGCCTGGGCATTGCTGCGCCGTACATCCAGAAAGAAGCGGGTGCAGCCGCTCTCGGAGAGTTCGCTCAGGCTTTGACCCAGCAGATATTCGCCATGCCCCTGTCTGCGTTTGTCCGGATCTATGGCAAAATTCAGGATCACCGCTTCATCCAGGATCACATGATAGAGGATATATCCGCTGAGCACTTCATCCACGTCCAGGACCATGGCATCTTGCAGCACTTCCTCGCTGAAGGCCTCACAAGGCCAGGGATCCTGGAAAGAGCGGTTTTCGATCTCAAAAACCGCAGGCAGATCATCCTGCGTGAGCCGGTGCATGAGGCGTTGCATCTATTTACATCTTCTCCGGTGCAGAGATTCCCATCAGGTCAAAGACGATCACCATCGCGGTTTTTACCATATCCAGCAGCATGAGCCGGGCGCGGGAAAGGTCTTTGCTTTTGGTGCTCACGATCTGATAGCGGGCGTAGTATTTATGCACCATGGCCGAAAGCTCTTCCAGATATGTAGTGAGGCGGTGAGGCTCTCTGTGCACGGCGATCAGGCTAAGCAGTTCCGGTAAATCCGAGAGTTTTTGGATGAGTGCCCGCTCTTCGGTTTTGTTGAGTTTTGAGATGAATTCTTTCTTGAAATGCTTGGGCCAGATCTTGTCTTTTTTGGCCTTTCTGATGATGCTGCAGATTCTGGCATGGGCGTATTGGCAATAGTACACCGGGTTTTCGTTACTTTGTTCCATAGCCAGTTCCAGATCAAAATTCAGATGGGCGTTGGCTTTCCGCGCGATGAAGAAATAGCGGGAGGCGTCTTTGCCCACCACGCTGATCAGATCATCCATGGTCACGATTTTGCCGGCGCGTTTACTCATTTTGACCCGTTCGCCACTCTCATAAAGATTCACCTGCTGCAAGTAGATGATTTCCAGCATGTCCTCGTCATAACCCAAAGCTTTGAAAGCCGCTTTGATCCGGGGTACATAGCCATGATGATCGGGCCCGAAGATATCGATCAGGGTGGTAAATCCTCTTTGGATTTTGGTGAGGTGATAGGCCAGATCTGGCACGAAATAGGTGATGGAACCATCTGATTTCATCAGCACCCTATCTTTATCGTCCCCGAATTTTGTAGAGGCAAACCAGACCGCGTCATCTTTTTCAAAGGTGCAATCCGCCTCGGTGAGGTAGGAGAGCACTTCTTCCACCACACCTTCTGCGCGCAGGGTTTTTTCGGAAACCCAGCCATCGAAGACCACATCAAAGAGCTCCAGGGAGTGCCTTTGCATTTCCAGAATCTCTGCCAAGGCAAATTCTTTGAGATGCTCCATGCGGTCTTTTTCGGTCATCATAAATACGCGCACGCCTTCGGTGGCATTGAGCTTTTGCGCCAAATGCTTTACGTATTCACCGTGATAGGCTTCGTAGGGGAAGTCTCCTATCTTTTCGCCATGCAGCTCTCTTAGTCTGAGTTCCAGAGACTCGGCCAAAATATCCACCTGGTTGCCAGCGTCGTTGATGTAAAACTCCCGGGAAGGGGCATAGCCCACCTTATTCATCACCCGGTAAAGGGTGTCGCCAAAAGCTGCAGCCCTGGCATTTACGATGTTTAAAGGACCGGTGGGATTGGCCGAAATGAATTCGATCAGTATCTTTTCGCCCTTACCAAAATCAGAAGCGGCAAAGTCCGCTCCGGCTTTGTAGATCTCCCAAAACATCTTCTGGAAAAAGGCGGTGGACATCACGAAATTGATAAAGCCGGGGCCAGCGAGCTCTACTTTCTTATAATCCTTATTCTTTTTCAGAGCCTTGATGAGGTCTTCTGCCAAGGCTTTGGGAGCTCTTTTGTTCTCCTTGGCCAGGATCAGGGCGCAATTGGTAGAATAATCGCCATGCTCTACTATGTTTGGGATTTCCACGCTGAATTCCTTTTCATGCGAAATCCCTAAGTTTTCAAGGCTCTCAAGCAGGTGGGCGTGTATAATCTCTTTGATCATTCAATTTCCTCATTAGGGTCACGGTTTTTCACTTTCTCAAAAAGTTCATCTATCTGGTAGTAATCCCGCGTTTCAGGCAGGAATATGTGCACCACGATATCACCGATATCGATCAAAATCCACTGTCCGGATTCCATACCTGCTTTGCTGAGTACTCTGAGATGATTCTCTTTGGCCATATCGATTAGATGGCTGGCTATAGCCTTGTTGTGCATGTCGGCGCTGCCTTCGCAAACCACGATTACATCTGTATAATCGGTTTTGCCCTGCACCTCATAAACGCGCACGTTTTCGGCTTTTTTTTCGGAAAGCCACTCCAGGATAGCTTCAAGCTTGATGTCGTCCTGCAATATATCCTCCATGTTATTTTGTAAACTCTTCGTAGTCACGTCCGACAATGATGTCAAAATCTGCGCTGTGATATTCATTCAGCGCGCTCGTCCAACGCTGGATTCCGGTCATTTTCTGTAATCTTTCCAGATCATGTTTATCCCCTTTCCGGATTACGATAATGGACTTATCGTAGATGGGCTTTGGGGTATTTCCCATACTGATCACGTCTATGTTTTTATCCTTTAACGCAGCCGCAAAATCTGTGGCCAATTGATCATAACCACATCCATTCAAGATCACTACCTTGATGGCCGGCAATTGGTCTTCACCATAGACAGGACTATCAGCCATTTCTTCACCCTTCCGAAAAACGGTAAAATACAGGATCAGAGCAAGCGCTATCGCTATTACGGTGAAGATCAACCATGCTTTTGAATGCCACTTTTTATCAGGTGGCTTTGTTGTCAAATCCAACTGTTCATTCAGCACTGGAAATCTGCCTCAAAATCTCTTGTTTTAGTCTTTTATAGCTGGTTTCAAAGGCCTCGGGGATTACTCTTTCTCCGCCCACCACACTCATAAAATTGCTGTCGCCATTCCAGCGCGGCACCATGTGGATATGCAGATGTTCGGCGATTCCGGCACCAGCGGCAGAGCCCAGGTTCAGCCCAATATTGATGCCTTCGCAGTGATAAGCTTCGTGATAGGTCTTTTCGCACACCCGGATCAAGTCACAGGCTTCCTGCCAGGTTTCGGGGGGAAGATCATTAATTTTGCTCTCGTGAGCATAGGGTACGATCATCAGATGGCCGTTGTTGTAAGGATAGCGGTTCAGCATTATGTAACAGGCTTTGCCGCGGTATAAGATGAGATTATCCTCATCATGCTCGTGATCGCGAGCGCGGCACATCACACAATCGTCTGGCTTTTCACCCATTATGTAGTCTATGCGCCAGGGTGAATACAGGTATTTTTTACTCATGAGCTTTTTCTTTGATCACCTTGGAGCCAAACTCCAGGGTTTCGTACTCTTTGATCAAGCTATCGACCACGATATTGTGTCCCAAAAGAATGCTATTCTTTGAGATCACCGCATTTTCGAGATAGCAATTTGGGCCCAGTACCACGTCGCTGCCCAGGGTGGTATTGCCCTTCAGCACACAGCCCTGGCCGATTTCCACCTCTGCTGCGATTTCCACATCATCAGCGATGTAGATCGTGGCGGGGTTGTGCATCATGACTCCATTGTTGAGCCATTTTTTGCGAATCTCATCCACATAGATGTTTTCCAATTCGGCGAGCTGCTCCTGGGAGTTTACCCCGGATACCTCCATCAGGTTTTCCAGGATCACGTTTTCCACTTTCTCACCCTCATTATAGAGAATGGACAGGGTGTCCGTAAGATAGTATTCTTTTTGCTCGTTGTGATTGGTCGTCTTTTCCAAGGCCCCAAATAGCTTATCGGCTTGATAGCAGTAGATGCCGGTATTCCATTCCTGGATTTTGCGCTCTTCGTCAGTGGCATCTTTATATTCCACGATGCCTTTGATCTGGCCTTTTTCGTCGCGCAGCATGCGGCCATATCTGCCCGCGTCCTCTAAGATAGCGGTAAGAACTGTAACAGCTGCGCCCGAGCTTTGATGTTTGGCATAGAGCGCACGCACAGTTTCGCTGGTGAGCAGAGGTACATCGCCACAGAGGATCAGGATATCGCCTTTAAAGTCTTTTAGAGCCGGGGCTGCCATTTGCACGGCGTGTCCGGTTCCCAATTGTTCAGTTTGCTCTACAAAGGTCAGTCTTTCATTGTATTTCAGAGCGGCGGTCACGGTCTCTTTTTTCCAGCCCACCACCACGGCTATCTTGGTGCAATTGAGCTTTAGGGCGGTATTTACCACGCGTTGGACCATTGCTTTGTCCGCAAGCGGGAATGTTACTTTGGCACGGTGTGATTTCATGCGGGTGCCTTTTCCGGCAGCCAGCACTATTGCTGCAAGTGGCTTCATGTCTTTCCTCCGGTGAGCTTTAAGCTCTTGCTTTAGCTCAGATATCGTTTTATTTAGTTTAGGATGCAACGCATCTGGCGCGATTTCACAAAGGAGCTCCAGTGTGAAGGCTCGGTTGTGCATATCGTAATGCGGCACAGTCAGATTCTGGGTTTCAATGATCATATCTTGGATCAAAAGAATGTCTATATCTATGATGCGCGGCCCCCATATTTGCCCGCGCTGGCGTCCCATCTCTGCTTCGATCTTCAGCAGGCTGGCCATCACGGTTTGGGGATCAAGCGTGCTTTCCAGCTTCAACACCTGGTTGTAAAAATCATCCTGATCCTCATTGCCATAGGGCTTGGTGCGTTTGAGGCTGGATTTGTCCAATACTCTTAGCTCCGGAAGCGCAGCAATATGCTGCAGGGCAAGCTTGAGCTGCCTGGCGGGATCATTCATGTTTGATCCCAAAAGCAAGTAATAGATCAGTGCCGGCGCCTGCATATCTCTACTTCCACACTCTTCAGGCTGCCCTGTATAGGCACGGAAGGCTTTTGGATGCATATCTTTAGCTTTGTAAGCAGGGCAAAATCCTGAATCAATTGATCGGCAATGGTATTGGCGCAGCTTTCCAGCAATTGAAATTGCTTGCTTTCCATGATCTCACGGATCACGGCATAGACCTTGGTGTAATCTACAGTGTCTTCCAGATTACGAATTGCGCTATCCAGATCATCGTCTGTATAAAGGGTGGCGGATACCACAAAGCGCTGTCCCAGACTGCGTTCTTCCACGTGAACTCCGTGAAATCCATAGAACACCATCTCATTCAAACTTATCTTCACAATTTCCTCACAATCTCGATTTGGAATCTCTGATTCCATTTCTTATCAAAGCATCTGATAATGAAAAAGCTAAGCCCCATTGCCAAAAAAGCAAGGATTATGCTCGGCAATTCCGCCAGAAACTGGTTTGCCAGCAGGAAGCCCAACATCAGAAAGAGCACGGGCAGACCAAAGACCAAAAGGCTGGCCAGCACCCTGCCTTCTGCGGATACGTTCAGCTCCACTTCATCTCCCACCACCAGGGGAATCTGGGTGGGGATCTGAAACACGGCGGGAGTGTTTTTGGAAAAGCAGATGCCATGCAGGCTACAGCTATTGCAGCCTCCACCGCGCACGATTTCCACGCTTGCGATGCCATTGGCAAAAGCGGTGACCATCCCCTTGTCTTGAATTTCTTGGGTCTCTTCGTCTGGCATACTTACCCCTTAAGTCTCTCTAAGATACCGGTAGTGGATAAACCTTCCACAAAGTTCAAAGACAGCACTTTGCCGCCTCTCTCCAACACGAGATCAGAGCCCACGATCTGATGGGTCTGCCAGTCTCCACCTTTCACCAGGATGTCCGGCTCCACTTCTTTGATCAGTGCAAGAGGCGTATTTTGCTCAAAAATAACCACGTAATCTACAAAACTGAATGCCGCCAAAACCAGCGCCCGGTCTTGCTGAGTATTTATGGGACGGCCATCTCCCTTAAGACGCTTTACCGAGGCATCACTATTGAGCCCTACGATCAGGATGTCTCCCAATGCCTTAGCCTGGGATAAATAAGCAACATGTCCGGCATGGATGATGTCAAAACAGCCATTGGTAAAAACGATCTGCTGGCCAGACAAGTGCAAATCTTCGCTTATATCCGCTATCTCAATGCCGGGGACGATCTTATCTATGAGTTTCATAGCTTGCTAAGATCTCCTGACTGTTTGCAGTTGCCGTGCCCAATTTTCCGCAAACCACGGCTGCGGCATGATTGGCAAAGGCTGCCGCTTGTTTGATTTCCGCTCCAGTGCTATAGGCCAGAGCGAGGGCGCTGATCACCGTGTCCCCGGCTCCGGAGACGTCATACACCTCACGGGCAAAGGTGGGCAGATGCAAGGCGATAGAGTCTTTGCTGAAGATGTACATGCCCTTGGCTCCATGGGTCACTACCAGATATTTGCATTTTAAGAGCTCGAGGCTCTTTGCTGCTCCGGCAAAAAAGTCCTCTTCGCTTTCAAACTTGACGCCCAGATTGTTCTGCAGCTCCAGATAGTTGGGCTTAAAAATATCGACTTCCTGATAGGCGAAGAAGTTCTTTTGTTTGGGATCCACCGCCACGGGCACCTGGTGTGCTTTGCAAAGCTTCAAGGTTTCATCGATCAGTCTTTCACTCATCAGGCCCTTGTTATAGTCTTCGATGATCATGAGGTCAGCAGTTTTAATCTGCGCTGCGATTTTACCTAAGATCTCATTTTCTGTATCAATTGAAATCCAGGAGCTATCTTCGATATCGATCCTTACGATCTGCTGGTTTACCGCCAGAATGCGGGTTTTAATAGTAGTCTTACGCCCTTTCTCTGGGATCAGGCCTTCGACATCCAATTTATTTTGTCTAAAGAGTTTGCGCATTGTTTTGGCATTGGGTCCATTGCCCACCACACCGATGGGATAGGCCTGTGCGCCCAAAGCAGCGAGGTTTAGTGCCACATTTGCCGCGCCGCCCAAGCGGTATTCTTCTTTGTCGATAGCGATGATGGGAACCGGCGCTTCGGGGGAGATGCGATCCACCTTGCCCCATTGATAGCTGTCCAACATCATATCGCCCAAGACGATAACCTTTTTTCTCCAGATCTTCTTGATCAGCTCTTTCATCTTTAGTCTCCAGCCACGCCCAAGGGATAATCTCCATTGAAGCAGGCATAACAGTAATCTTCCGGCTTTTGCACGCAGGTGCGCAAGTCGTTTATCTCCAAGAATTTCAGGCTATCCACTCCGGTGCGCTGGCGAATCTGCTCCAGATCGAATCTATTGGCGATCAATTCCTCTTTGGAGGGAGTATCAATGCCATAATAGCAGCTGTATTTCACCTGGGGACTGCCGATGCGCAGATGCACCTCTTTTACCCCGGCATGCTTGATCAATTCCACTATCTTACGGATCGTGGTTCCGCGCACAATGCTGTCATCGATCAGCACCACGCTCTTGTCTTTGAAGAAATTTGGCAGCAGGTTAAATTTTTGGCGCACGCTTTCATCGCGAATAGTCTGTTCCGGTTTGATGAAGGTGCGGCCGATGTAGTGATTGCGGATCAGTCCCAGAGAAAGGGGGATTTTAGCTTCATTGCTATAGCCCAAACCGATGAAATTTGCAGAGTCCGGCACAGGTACCACATAATCGGCTTTCAGGCCATGATCGGCCCTGGCCAGAGCAGCGCCCAAAGCCTCTCTTACCCGGAATACATCCTCGCCAAAGTGATAGCTATCCGGTCGCGAGAAATAGATCTGTTCAAAGATACAATGCCGTGGATTGGGCACACTGCGATACAGAGCGGGATCGTTTTCGATCACCCGGATGCCTTCATCGCTCACTTTGATGATGCCTGCCGAGGGGATTTCCTGCCGGTCAGTGGCTTCCAGAGTATCCAGGGTGCAGCTTTCGGAGGCCACCACCACAGTCCCGTCCTGCATTTTTCCCCAGACCATGGGGCGGATGCTGTGCGGATCCCGGAACATATACAGCGCGTCCCGGGTGCAGAGCACTGTGGAATACGCGCCTTTGATATCGCGCATCATGTGGCGAATGGCTTCGATGATGCCATCTCCCTGGCGCATCACCTGATAGGCGATGTATTTCACCAAGAGTTCACCATCGTTATCGCTTTTGAAATAAACATTATGATCTTCCAAAAAGCGGCGCATCGCGTGATAATTAACGATATCACCATTGGAAGCCAGAGCGTAGGTAGGTCCGGCCAAAGTCTCCACCAAATGTGGCTGGGTATTGAACTCGGTGGCAGAGCCTTTGGTGGGATAGCGTACATGCCCGATGGCTATACTCCCAGGTAGCTGGTCCAGCTCTGATTCTGTAAATACCTCTTTAATCAAGCCCATCTTTTTGCGCAGACGGATCACCTTGCCATCAGAGACCGCCATCCCACAGCTTTCCTGCCCCCTGTGTTGGATCGCAAATAGCCCCAAAGACGTCAGCCTGGCGGCATTGGGGTTACCGAATACACCAAATATTCCGCACATCAGGATTGTCCTTTTTTCTTAAAACTAATTTTGTTTTCCTGGCCTTGCCACAGGCGCTGGATGTTTTGTCGATGTTTTATGATGATCATCAAGACCACAATGACTGCCAAAGCCAGCAAAGCCCAATTGATTTCTTGACCTAATATCTGAAAGATTACGATGCTGAGGCCAAAGACACAGGCTCCTACTATCGAGCCCAGAGAGACATAGCGGGTTCTCGCCACTACCAGCACAAAGCTGATCAGGGCAAAAAGCAGGCTGAGAGGTGCCAGCGCCAGAAATACTCCTCCCGCTGTCGCCACTCCCTTGCCCCCTTTGAATTTCAACCAGATGGGGAAGACGTGTCCCAGGATGGCCAAAAGTCCGCAGATGGGGACCAAAGGATGCGACGCAGTAAAGAAATGGCCTGCCAAAAGTACTGCGATCACCCCTTTCAACATATCCAGCACCAGCACGGTTACGCCCACTGTGGTGCCAAAGATCCTCAGGGCATTGGTCGCGCCGATATTGCCACTGCCTTCTGTGCGGATATCCTTCTTGTAAAAGAGTCTGGCCACTATCCAGCCCACCGGGATGCTACCCAGCAGGTAGGCTACCACAGGCATCCAATATTTAGGATCCATTATTTCTCGTCTTCCTCTTTGTCTCTGCCTTTAAAAATCAGTTTGATGGATACTCCGGTAAACTTAAATACTTCCCGCAGTTGATTGTTCAAGAATTTACGATAGTTTTCGGTAATCAGGCCCGGGGCATTGCAGAAAAAGATAAAGATGGGTGGCTGTACTGCGACCTGGGTAATGTAAAATATCTTCACATGCTTGCCGGTAGGATGCGTGGGAGGGCGCCGTGCGATTACGGTTTCCATAAAGCGGTTCAGTTCAGAAGTGGGAATACGCTTTTTGCTTTCTTCTTCGATCTGCGCCACGCTTTCCATCAGTTTGTGAATGCGCTGATGGGTTTTGGCAGAGATAAAGATTACGGGCGCGTATTGCACAAAAGACATCTCTTCATGCAGGTCTTTGATAAACTCACCGGTGGTGCCGGTGTCTTTTTCCACCAAGTCCCATTTGTTATAGACGATGAGCAGATCTTTCGTCTTGCGCTGTGCATAAGAGGCAATCTTGAGGTCTTGTGTAGAGATCGGTTCATTCGCTGCCAGCACCAGAATCACGATGTCGCTCCTATCCACAGCCTCGATGGTGCGCATCGTGCTGAAATATTCCACCCCGTAAGTCACCTTGGTTTTGCGTCTGAGGCCTGCGGTATCCACCAGGATGTATTCCTTGCCATGATAGCGGAATACGGTGTCTATGCTATCCCGCGTGGTACCCGGGATATCGGTAACGATCAGTTTTTCGTCACCTAAAAGTGCGTTTATGATCGAAGATTTCCCCACATTTGGCTTGCCCACCACAGCGATGCGCGTGGTCTTATCTTCCTCTTTTTCATCATAATTTGCATCCAAAGTATCCGGCATCATTCTGACCAGGGCATCCAAAAAGTCTCCGGTATTTCTACCATGCGATGCCGAAATCGGGAAAGCATCCCCAAAGCCCAGTTGCAGAAAGTCATATACTTCCCATTCATGCTTTTCGCTATCGGCTTTGTTTGCCGTTAGCAGCACCTTGTCTCTGTGCGGGAAGAGAATCTTGGCGATGGCCTGATCCAGATCGGTGGTTCCAGTCTGCGCATCCACCATGAAAATGATCACATCACTTTCATCCACAGCCAAAAGCGCCTGATGCATGATCATTTTATCCATGGGCTCATCGCTGCTATACACGATGCCACCGGTATCGATAATCTTGAAGACCTTGCCATTCCACTCTACATCTTCATACTTGCGGTCGCGCGTAACGCCAGCTTCAAAATCAACTATGGCTACACGCTTGCGACAGAGCCGGTTGAATAAAGTCGATTTGCCCACGTTGGGGCGTCCCAGGATGGATACTATATATTTTCTCATTGATTACTGCCTTTAAATACTATTTGTTCCAGCATTTTGAACAGCCTGTTTTTGTCAATGTAAACCGCTGTAGCACAGAACTCCCTTCGTAGCGCAGGACGCCGGGCCTGCGAAAGATCTGCTAAAGGTCTTTTCACATAGAACACAGATCGGGCGGATGGGCTGGATTTATTGGATTAAAAGAGGTTTTAACGTTTTAGCGTTTTAAGGTTTTATCGTAGTGGCGGACTCCTGTTCCGCCTACACCTATATTTGAGGTTTTATCGTAGTGCAGGACGCCGTGCCTGCGAAAAGTCTGCGGAAAAACTTATATATCCCAGATTTCCGTGAGATTGCCTGAACCGCTGTATGGAGATCTGCACAGCGCCTCAAATCAACCCTCTCAACCTTCTCAACCCTCTCAACCCTCTCAGCCCTCTCAACCTTCTCAACCCTCTCAGCCTTCTCAACCCTCTTCTAAAAGATAATTCTTGACCTCAAAAGCATCAGCAGATACATCGTAGCAGGATGAATCTGCTTATGCAGAAACAGAGTACTTGGAACAAACATCGTTCCTTGACCGACCCGAAGACATGAACCCGTTTTTATTTCAAGAGCAGCACTCCGGGAGAGATTATGATTCGCTATATACCAGAGTTCATTTTACAGATGCAAGCCCAGCAAAAGCTCTCAGGCGGCTTCAAGGGCTTCGCCTTACTTATTGATATTGCTGATTTTACCCCCATCAGTACAGAGTTTCAAAAGTACGGCAAACAGGGCGCCGAAGAGCTGAGCATATTCCTGGACTTCGTGTTTAAAGAGCCGATCCGGCTTGTGGAGTGCTACGGCGGCTTTGTGACGCTCTTTGCGGGAGATGCTTTCTGTGCCGTTTTCCCTGATGGCAACGAGGCAGACAGTGACCAGAATAGAGCTCTTGAGGCCGGGCTTGAGATCATCAGGTTTTTCCGGGATCAGGGCGATTACCATTGCTCCAGCGGTGATTTTGCGCTTACTGTAAGGCAAACCGTTAGTTATGCTGAGATCTTCTGGCAGATCTATGCCAATGACCTGCAAAACGAATACGTGTTCTATGGCCAGCCGCTAAAAGCCCTGGCGGAGCTCTCCGAACTAAAGCAGGAGATCATCTTTTCTGCTGAGGCAGTAGCAGAAATTGATGCCGACATTTTTATCCCCAGCCAGCCCCAGGGCTTTGTTCTGGCTGCAAGTTTTATAGAGGATAGACTAAAGCGCCCTGTGCATTGTTCCTCTGGTAAGCGGCCCGATAACGGCCAAGACCATCTTCCTGCCCTCGCCCTTTTCCTCAATCCCAAATACCACAGCGAGACCTTCCAGCCCGAAATTCGCTCGGCTGCTTTTTGCTTTGTCAATCTGGAAGGCATCCCCACTGCAGAAAGAGAGGCGGCAGTCACCCTTTTACAGATTTTGGCTGATAAATATGGCGGCTTCATCAATAAATATGATGCCACGGACAAAGGACTCCTGGCGCTGATCCTCTTTGGCATACCCCGTAGCGAGGATCGCACTCTGGAACGCATCTGCAATTTTGCCCTGGAAACAGTGGAGGATATTCCAGAGCTTGCGCTGGGCCTCAGTTGCGGCTCTGTGATCGCCGCTTATACCGGCAGTGGCAAGGTGCGTGAATATACCGCTTTGGGCTCACCGGTTAATCTGGCCTCACGCCTCATGAGCAAAGCCAGACCTGGCGAGGTTTTGGCAGATTCTTATCTCTGGCAGGAGCTGCATTCCGCCTTTGATTTTGCCTATCTGGGCTCCCTGAATCTGAAGGGAATAGCTGAGCCCATCCGCTATTACCGGCTCAAACGCCCCGTTCAAATCCAGACGCATGAAGCCAGTCCTTTTGTGGGCAGGGAAGCTGAAATTGCAGTGATAAGAGCTCAGATCGATCAGGTTTTGGCCTCCCCAGAGAACGTGATTATCTATGTCAATGGCGATGCCGGCATCGGCAAGAGCCGTTTGGTATCTGAAGCCTTGGCTCCCTATGGCAATCCGGGTTCTCAGTCAGGCCAGGCTTGCTACAAGTATCAGCTCAATTGCGATCTTATCCTCAAAAAGTCACTGGAGGCCGTTAAGCAGATTGTCCGGGCTCATTTCTATTACAATCCGGTCTTGCCCCGGGAGGCCGGAATCGCGATGTTCCGCGCGCTATGGAGCCAGATTTCTCCGCAAGATACTGAAATGCAGCGCATCGAATCCATCCTGGCCTCGCTGCTAAGCTATGGATGGGAAGGATCTATCTGGAGCAAGTTACCAGCCGAAGAAAGACCTGTTCAACTTAAGTCAGCCTGGGTCTATTTTATCCGCAAACTCCTGCAAATTAAGCCAGTTTTGATCCATCTGGATGATGGCCAATGGCTGGATGAGCAAAGCCGGGAATACTTTCAGGCCCTCAGTGCTGCAGAAATCAGCCCGCTAATTATTGTCTGCCCCTGCCGTTATCAGAACGATGGCAGCAAGGTGGAGCTGTGTCTTCCCAGGCACCAGCGCCATGATCTGGATCTGGATTCCCTGGATGCTGATGGCAGCCACGCACTCACAAAAGGCATCATGCGCCTGTCCGAAGTTCCGGAAGCAACCAACGAACTGATCTTTGCCCGCTCCATGGGCAATCCCCTTTTTATCGAACAATTGGCCTTCTATCTTTTGGAGACAGGCAGCGTAAACGACAAAGGCGAAATCGTCAAAGAGCTGGGCCACATCAGCACCTTCAGCATCAGCGATATCATCAGCAGCCGCATCGACCGCCTCAGCCAAAGCGTTAAGGACTGCCTCTATGGCGCCTGCGTCCTGGGCCTGGAATTTGATGTGAGCATCCTCTCCCAAATGCTTGCTGCCGATTTGAAAGCTGAACTCGAAATTGGCAAGGATAACCTGATCTGGAAGGAAATGCACGAACTGCGCTATATCTTTAGCCACATCCTGATCAAAGACATCAGCTATCAAAGCCTGCTGAGCACCAGGCTGAAGCATCTGCACCAGTGTGCAGGGGAAGCCATGGAGATAGTCTATCAGGATCGTCTGCAGGAGAATGCGCAGGAGATTGCCCTGCATTTTGACCGGGCTGGGCTCAAGGAAAAAGCCGCATCCTATTATGATCAAGCCGGATGTTGGTTCTATGCTAAATATGACTTCTCCCAAGCCTCTCACTATCTGGGCAAAGCGCTTCAGATCAGAGAGAGCGTCCTGGGTGCTGGACATCCGGATACGGCAGATTCGCTACACAATCTGGCGAACCTGTATCAAGCTCAAGGCCAGTATGCTAAAGCAGAACCCTTGTATTTGCAGGCACTTCAGATCAGAGAGCTGGTTCTGGGCAGAGAGCATGCAGACACGGCGACCACTCTAAACAATCTGGCCGTATTTTATCAAGCTCAAGGCCGGTACGATAAGGCCGAGCCTCTGCATCTGCGCGCGCTCAAAATCAAGGAGCAGATCCTGGGTGCAGAGCATCCTAATACGGCATATTCGCTGGGAAATCTGGCAAATCTGTACTGGGCTCAAGGCCGGTATGCTGAAGCTGAGCCCTTGCTGCTACAGGCACATCAGATCATGGAGCAGGCCTTGGGTACAGAGCATCGTGATACGGCAGTTTCATTGCACCATCTGGCAGATTTGTACAAAGCTCAAAACAAATACGCCCAGGCTGAACCCTTATATTTGCAGGCGCTACAGATCACCCAGCAGACTTTGGGGGCAGAGCATCCCGATTTGGCAACTACGCTGAACAATCTGGCGCATTTGTATAAGGCCCAGGGCAAGTATAGTGAGGCCGAACCCATATATCTGCAGGCACTTAAGATCAACGAACAGATCCTGGGTGCTCAGCATCCCGATACCGCAACTTCCTTGGGGAATTTGGCTGGCCTGTACTACGCTCAAGGGCATTATGCCCAGGCCGAACCCTTGTCTTTGCGTTCGCTGCAGATCAGGGAGGATGTCTTGGGTGACGGCTACCTGGAAACGGCAATTTCGCTGAATAATCTGGCCACCGTCTATAAGGCACAAGGCAAGTATGCTGAAACCGAACCCTTGTTTCTAAGGGCTTTACAGATCTGTGATACCTTGCTGGGTCCCCAGCATCCCAATACGATCATCACCCTCAATAATCTAATAGATATCTATGAGAAGATGGGGAATTCTGAGCAAGCCACTTACTACAAAGCTATGTTAACCAAGGAGTAACCCGTAGCACCTGCTTCAGCCGGTGCGTGAAAGCAAACGCTGTATGAAAGCCCTGCTTTCAGATGGCAATCCCACAACAAATACCCCAAGGAGTGCCGTAGGCACGTAATTTCAGATAGAACACGTTGCAACCTCCACAGCCTAAGTCCTGTTGTTACTCTATTAATTGTCAAGTAAATTCTTCTTGCCATGATGCAAAAACTGGTTATCATGGTTTTGGAAGAAAATCGGAAGGAGCAGCTGGTTGCCTGCATAAACCTCGAGTTTGTA
>JAJBAY010000010.1 GCA_020532515.1 Candidatus Cloacimonadota bacterium
AAGCCGCTGTGGATAAAGCTATAGTTTTTGAGCTTCTTCAAAAACGGATTATTGCGGATGAGATCGGCATAAAGACCGTCCAAATCCGGGAGTGAAGAGGTATTCAGGGTGAGTTCTTGCAGTTCGCCATATTCCAGGGCGATGATGTGATCCAGATACTGGCCTGCGACATCTTCTGCGCTGTCTTTTCTCGCTACTTTTTGGTAGGGGAGATCCAGCTTTTGCATCAGATAATCGACCGGGAAATTCCCCGGGTATTGAAATTCGGAGAGGATTTCCAAGGCTTTCTTTTTGTCTTCTGTGGCCAGCTCGCGCGGGCTCTTACCGGCAAAGATGCTGCTATTCTTGTTGATCCAGATATCTATATAAGTTTTTGTGGCATGCATCGCTTCGTGATTGTTGTCTGCCTTAAAAGCGGGGAAGGGGCTGCCTGTCTCAATTTTGGGAGCGTAAGGGCAGCTTTCCGGACAGTTTAGATCGATGCGCAATTCATTGCAGCAGCGCCAGCACAAGCCTTTATTGATCCTGGGGCAAAGCCTGAGCGCCCGTTCACTGTGGCATTTTTTACAGCGGTCTTTGCGGTTCAAAGAGAACACGGTTCCTCCGGCATGGGGGTGGGAATGCGTTTGTAAGCGCTGCGGGCAATCAGCTTGTAAACATTGTTTACATGGCCTTGATCAAAGCTCTCCAGATCATCCATATTGCGTATGGCCCAAAGAATCTTGTCCAATTCCGGGTAAGAGATGCCGATCTCCTGTTCGTCGGATTGATCTTCCCAAAGATCGGCCGTGGGCACTTTATTGATAATCTTTTCGGGCAAGCCCAAGGCTCTGGACATCTCCCAAACCTCTGCCTTATAAAGCTGGGCAATGGGCTCCACGGCTGCTGCCGCATCGCCATGCTGCGTAAAATATCCGGTCATAAACTCACTTTGATTGGTGGTTCCCAAGACCAAAGCACGATGTTTTACCGAGAGATCAAACAGCACGCACATGCGGACTCTGGCCATCCAATTGCCCCTGCGCAGAGTATCGGCATCCTGCTCATGCACATCAAAATAAGCATCCACCATGGGGCTGATGTCGATGGTCAGGCATTCTATATCCAAATGTTTGCAGAGCAATTCTGCGTCCTTCTGACTGGCGGGACTACTGCCCCGATAAGGCATAAAGACTCCGATTACCTGGCCTTTTCCGATGGCGCGAGCTGCCAAAGCAGCAGATAGAGCGCTGTCTATCCCTCCAGAAATCCCGATGATGTATTTCTGATGTCCGCTGGCCAAAAGATAATCTTTTAGGAAAGCGGAGATCTTTTTGATCTCACTATGGAAGTCTATCTTTCTCATTATGGCTCCTCTTATTTGCTATGCGACAAGAACCATAAGGTCTTTCTCAGGTCAAGGAAAACTTATTGACAGCTGCTGCTTTTGTGGCTGGCTATAAATCAAGTGAATGGTGATATGGCTGTGCTGCTGATCGGGCACCGTAAAAAGCCAAGCTTCGCAAGGTAATATCTTTATGTCGTATATTAATGCTTGCATTTACTAAAGCTTGCAATTATACTTTAATTATGGCGCTGTCACCCAAAAGATAGGTGTTTGGCCAGGAATGATTTTTAGTTTTTGGATATAGAGTCTTATTGTAATGGTATTTCTACATTATTAGTCCTTTTTTTTGTCAACACTTCAACACGGAATCTATTGATATGACATTAGTTTTAGCTTATAGTGGAAAATTATCCACAGATAAAGATAAAATTCGATCTAAATCACTTAGAATTAGATTGACAGGTTAATTAATAAATTAATATTTACATTATGTGTAAAATACAACGAGGTAAGAAAAAACATGTTTGAACTAACTACGATGGGTATTGTAGCCGATTTTATTACACCAGAGCGTATCTCTCTGCTCATTAGAGTAGGGTTGATGCTGTTGATAGGTATCCCATTAATTGGACTCATCAAAAAGGTGGTGAACCGTCTGCTCAGCGACAAGCTCACAAGGCAATCTGAGGTCATGATTCTTCGCTCGGTGAAGTACACCCTGGTTCTCCTGTTGCTGATGATGATCCTAAATGAATTTGGTTTCAAGATTTCAGCGATCTTAGGAGCCGCTGGTATTTTCGGTGTGGCCATCGGTTTTGCCTCACAGACCAGTATTTCAAACATCATTAGTGGGATATTCCTGATTTCTGAAAAGCCATTTTTGATTGGAGACTCAATAGAAGTCAATGACAAAGTGGGGACAGTCCAATCCATCGATTTGCTATCCATCAAGCTCAAAACCTTCGACGGGCGTTTTGTCCGGGTTCCCAATGAGGCCATGATCAAAAATGATGTGATCAACCTCACTCGTTTTGAGATTCGCAGGGCGCAGATCAAAATTGGTGTAGCCTTCAAATCAGACCTGCGCAAGGTGATGGCTATTCTCAAAGATATCGCGGATACTGCCCCTGGAGCCCTCAAAGAACCAGCTCCCATGCTGCTTTTGGATGGCTTTGGAGACTCCAGTATCAATATCAATTTTGGCGTTTGGACAGCCACTTCAAATGTTTTCAACATGAAAAACGAGCTCATTTTTGCGGTCATAGATCGCTTTAATCAGGAAGGCATTGAGATTCCCTTTCCACATGTGTCACTGTACTCTAAAGAGGCCTCAGAGCCCATTAAACAACAAGAAATGACAAAAGAAATAATGCAAGAAAAGGAAGTATAAGACATGAGTCAAAAAAAACACTTAATTAAAGCTGTTATCTTTGATCTTGACGGCACGCTGCTGGATAGCATTAAGGATATTGCCGAAGCTGTGAACAAAGCTTTGAAGGATATGGGATACCCCCAGCATCCTCTGGAGGCTTTCAGCGATTTTGTGGGCCATGGACAGACAGAGCTGGTGAGACGAGCTCTGCCTGAAAATCAACGTAGTGCTAAAAACATCGAGAACATGTCCAAAAAGTTTTGGGATTTTTATGATTTCGAATGGTATATGACTACCAAACCGTTCCCGGGTATCTTGTACATGATCCAGCTGGCGGTTGCCAGAAAGATCAAGCTCGCCATTTTGTCTAACAAAGCGCAATACTTCACCAAAAAGATGATTCGTCATTTTTTCAGAGGTGCCATGATCAAGCACACCAAAAACCCCTTTGGAATCTATAGTGGTGAGCAGCTTGACAAACCTACCAAGCCCGATCCCACCCTGGCCTTGGAGCTGGCTGTAAAGCTGAAAGTGGCTCCGGAAAACATCGCCTTTATAGGAGATATGCCAGTAGATATCGAAACCGCAAAGCGGGCCGGTATGATTGCCGTGGGAGCAGCTTGGGGATTTTCTGGCAGAAAGGCACTCAAAGAAGCGGGAGCAGACCTGATCTTTGATACGCCTACCGAATTTGCCAGCTATCTGGAAGCGCAGCCTATCATATAAATCCATGAAGAGCTATCGTAAAGAGTTGTGGTTCAATACCACACACAGGCGAGAGTACGTCAACATCACCTCTCAGGTGCGGGCTGCACTCAGCGAATCTGGTATCTCAGAAGGCCTGATCCTGGTAAATGCCATGCACATTACCGCCTCAGTATTTATCAACGATGATGAGGGCGGTTTGCACGAGGATTTTGAGAAGTGGCTGGAAGGCCTGGCTCCTGAAAAACCTCATAGTCAATACCGCCACAATGGCTTTGAAGATAACGCCGATGCCCATCTCAAAAGACAGATTATGGGCCGGGAAGTGGTGGTTGCCATCACAGAAGGCAAACTGGATTTGGGCCCCTGGGAACAGATATTTTATGGAGAATATGATGGTAAACGACGTAAAAGAGTGCTGATCAAGATAATTGGTGAATAGAAGTGGCGCTCTGGGTAGCGCCTACAATCAACATCTGTTATCAAACAGCGTTTTATTTCTGGAATCCAAAGCTCAGATACGGGCCTTGCAAAGCCCAGCTCTACATGATGTTTGGGATGCTCTCTATCAGCTTTTTAGCCTCATTTTTGAGATGGGGCAGATCGTAGCTATTATCGATCACGAGGTCAACCTTGGCAGCCTTTTCGGCGTCCGGCATCTGTCTGTCCAGGCGCAATTTCAGGTTTTCAAGCTGTCCGGGATTGCGCTGCTCTAGACGCTTTAGCACTACGGACCTGGGAGCGGTGACCAAAACCAGATAGTCAAAATATCCTTCCAGATGCGCTTCAAAGAGCAAGGGGATTTCAAAATATAGCGCGTCTTCATCGGACTTTGCCAGCTCTTCAGTAAAGCGTTGCATGACCCTCGGATGGATTTCAGAATTCAGATAGTCCAGCTCCTTTTGATCGTGAAAGACGATATCAGAGATTGCCCTTCTATCCACAATGCCATCACAAAACACCTTGTCTCCCCATCTTTTGCGCCAGAGCTCTGCCAGCTCAATCAAGATTTCATTGGCGATCTCATCGGCAGATAAAACCCTTTGGCCCTCATGCCTCAGATAGTTACAAAAGCTGCTTTTCCCGCTGCCGATATTGCCGGTGATGGCGATTGATAGGGGCTTACTTTGTGGCATCGGTGATGATCTGCATCAGTTCTTCAAAGGCGATATTGGTGGTAATCTGTCCACCCTGGGCCACGGAAACCTGTCCGGATTGTTCGGACACGATGACTGCGATGGCATCGGTAGCTTCGGTGATGCCGATGCCGGCCAGATGCCGTGTGCCAAATTTGCGGGCATATTCAGCTTTTTGCGATAGAGGCAAGACCACCTTGGCGGACACGATCCGATTGCCGCGAATGATGATCGCCCCATCATGCAAGACGCTTTTGGTATTGAAGATAGTTACAATCAGGCGCATGGAGATATTGGCATCGATCGGCTCACCTTTCTGGATATATTCGGTAAGCTTGGTCTTGTTTTCCAGCACGATCAGCGCGCCGGTCTTGCGAAAACTCATGGAAGAGACAGCGTCGATCAAAGGCGTGTAAATGGAAGATTTCTCCTCCTTGCCAAAAACAGATTTGAGCTCTTTGGCCAGATTCAATTTGGTGAGAATGGTCCTCAGTTCTGGCTGGAAGAGGATCACGATGGCCAATATCCAATAAGTTCTGATTCCGCTGAGCAGAGCCGTCAAAATCTGAAGCTCAAATATGCTGGCCAAAAAGTATAAAATAAGCAGAAAGAGCAAGCCCCAAAGCACCTGATAGCCGCCGGATTTGCGAATAATGAGTAGAGACTGGTAGATCAAAAAAGCAATGATCAGGATATCGATAATGTCTTTGAATTTGGGAATCAGAAATTCCATCTTTTACGCTCCAGCATCCATAATGGCAGCAAATACATCCAAAAACTGGCGGTGAGCCTGAACGTCGTGCACGCGGATGATACTAACCTGATTCAGGCAGGCCAACATGGTGGTGGCCAGGCTGCCACCAATGCGCTGGTCTGCCGATGAAGGGGAAATGGTGGCGATAAAACCTTTACGTGAGGCACCCAGAAGCACCGGATAGCCGAGCTCACTCAGGCTGTCCAGCTCTGCCAAAAGCGTGAGATTGTGCTTTAGCTTTTTACCGAAGCCGATGCCTGGATCCAAGATGATCTGCTCTTTGGCGACACCCTGGGATATGGCGTATTCTGCGCGCTGCTGAAGAAAATCTATGACTTCAGCCTGCACATCATCATAATGGGGGCTCACTTGCATAGTCTGGGGTCTGCCTTGCATGTGCATCAAGATCACTCTGATTCCAGGATGCGCAGCTATGACTTTCAGCATATCGGGATCAAATTGCAAAGCGGAAACGTCATTGATAATGTCTGCCCCCAGAGCAATGGCTCGTTCGGCGACTTCAGCCTTTTGAGTGTCGATGGAAAGCAAGACCTTGGGAGCTTTGGCCCTGAGCTCTGCCAAAACTGGCTGGATGCGCTGCCATTCGAGCTCTGCCGGCACTCCGCTGGCGCCGGGACGGGTGGATTCTGCGCCGATGTCCAGGAGCTCGGCCCCGGCTTCGATCATCGCCATAGCATGAGCCACTGCGGCTGAAGGGGCCAGAAAAGACCCGCCATCAGAAAAGGAATCTTCGGTGAGATTGAGTACGCCCATGATCTGGGGAATCTGAAAGCGCTGGATACTATTTTTGATACTCACCTGGGCTACCTCAATGTGAAATTACAGCGGATGCGGTAACGCTTTTCCGGCTTGTAGGCACCTGTGAAACCAAAGCGCCAGGAGCGCATTTCTTCCTTTAAAGCATCCCAATGTGCTGCACGGCGATAGCTGATTACGTTTAGATCGTTCATTTTGACCCGGCCTGCAGCAGAAAGCGAGAATTCCACGATCACGACATCATCTTCCAAAGGGGTAATCTTGGGCTTCGTTTCATGGATGAAATAGGCATCTGAACCGCCATCGATCAGGCTAAAGGAAAAGCCTGTGCCATCTGCTTCACCGCTGCCTGTGCTTTGGGCAGGGCTCAATGCCTGGGTAAAGCGAGAATCACGCGATGGCGTGGTCTGAATCCTGGTTTTAGTCTCCGTGGGAATCTCCAGCAGGGGACTTTCAATATCGTGAAGGCTGTGGCTTTCCTGTGCAGGAACTGCTTCAGCAGGTGTGGCCTTTTCACCTGCGGCTTTGGGCGCTCCGGCGTTTGCCCTGAGAAAAGGACTGTCTGCCCCCACCGGCTCTGAATCCATGATCCAATCAAACTGCTGCCACTTGGTTTGAGGCTTCACCTTGAGCGAGATCAGGGCAAAAATCAGTATAATCACCGCATGCAGCCCCAGTGAAATCAGATAAGAGTATTTGTCTTGGGTTGGCAGGGTGGTTTTCACCTTTGCTCTTCCTCAATGACCTCGGTGGCAACGAAGATCTTTTCAAATCCGGCTCCGCGGATGATATCCATCACTGAAATCACTTTCTGCAAGGGAGTATCTTCCATGGCGGAAAACCTGACCACCTGCTCCGGATCGGTAAAATCTGCAGTTAAATGCTGGGTGAGGCCAGAAAAATCCACCGGTTCTCCGTTGTAGAAAAGCTGATCATCACCCAAATAGCTGATGTGGATGTTTTGCAGGGAATGCCGGGCAGCAGATCTGGAGCCTGGCAGACGGATCGGCAAGCCGCTCTGGCTGGTAAAGTTTGACACAATGAGCAGAAAGATGATGAGCAGAAAGATCACGTCCGTCATGGAGATGAGCATGGTGGTGCTTATTCTCTGCTTGGAAAGCTTGAGTTTCATGAGAGCTTACGCATCCTGATGGTGTATTGGATGCCGCCTTCCTGCATGTCTTTGAGCAGGTTTTCCAGCTTCTGGATGAGGTCGTTGTAAAAGATGATGGCGACAATGCCCACTATCAGGCCACCAATGGTGGTGAGCAGCGCTTCCCAGATGCCTCCGGCCAGAATGCTGATATCTACACCGGCACTGCTATGGGCCTGGATGCTCATAAACACCCGCACCATACCGGTTACTGTGCCCAAAAAACCGATCAGGGGAGCTGTCGCAGCAAAGGTGCTGAGCCAGCCCATGCCTTTTTCCAGACGCTGTAATTCCAGATTGGCGGTGGATTCCATGCTCTGCGAGATCAAATCATGATCATCAGTCTGGGCATTGAAGAGTTTGTCCAGCATCATGCCCAAAGGAGAGCCTTGGAGGTTCTCTGCCAAGGCACTACGCAGCTGTGCCAGCGTGTTTTGTCCCTGCAGCGCAGCCATCAAATTCTGATTTGCCCTATTAACCTTGGAGAACTGGCGGTATTTTTCGATTACGATACCGATCACAGCCACCGAGATTAACAGCAGCACGTACATTAGAATCCCACCCCTGAGGAGTAAATCTAGTATGGACATGGTACCTCGCTTTTTTTATTGAGCTAAAAGGCTGCCCTTCCTCTCGCGGATAAATCAACTCAAAGAAGGGCAGAGATTATCTTTGTCTTGTTTTATCCGTTTTTCTTCATGAATTCGCCCATGAACTGAGCAAGCGCGTGCGCAGCAGGCAAAGGCAGGGAATTATAAGTACTGGCTCTGCATCCACCAGACAGACGGTGGCCTTTGAGGCCGATCATGCCGGCTTTCTTGGCTTCGCTGATGAAGAGGGCTTCCATGTCTTCGGTAGCCAAGCGGAAGGTGATGTTCATCAGTGAACGGTCTTCTTTCTCTACGTTGCCTTTATAGAAACCATTAGAGGAATCGATAGCATCATAGATGTACTTGGCTTTGGCTTGATTATTGAGCGCGACCTTGTCCAAACCACCCATTGCTTCGATCCATTTCAGAACCAAACCGACCATGTAGATGGTGAAGGTGGGGGGAGTATTGAACATGCTACCATTGCTGGCGGCTACGTTGTAATCCATCATCGAAGGCAGGCCTTGTTTGGCTGTAGCGAGGAAGTCTTTTTTGATGATTACGACCACGACTCCGGCGGGACCCACGTTCTTCTGGGCACCGGCGTAGATCATGGAATACTTCTGGACATCGATGGGCTTGCTCATAAAGTTTGAGCTCATATCTGCGATTAAAGGCACTCCGGCTTTGACGATCGGGTCGTGATGCCATTCTGTACCGTAAATGGTATTGTTTGTAGTGATGTGCAGATAGGCAGGGTTCTCTGAGAGAGTGTGTGTCTTGGGGATGTAGCTGTGGTTTTTGTCTTCACTGGATGCGGCCAGATGCAGGGGTAAGCCCAGCTTTTTGATTTCGCCAATGGCTTTTTTGGACCACACACCGGTGTGAATGATGTTCGCAATCTTTCCTTCATGGGCAAAGTTCATCGGCACCATGAGAAATTGCATGCTGGCTCCACCTTGTAAGAAGAGCACATCATAATCGTCACCCAGATTGTAAATGCGCTTTACAGCTGCGTGGGTTTCATCAATAATAGCTTGGTATTCTTTGCTACGGTGGCTCATTTCCATTACGGAAAGTCCCATTCCTTTGTAGTTGAACAAATCCGCTTGCGCTTCGCGAAGAACTTCTTCTGGAAGCACTGCGGGACCCGCGTTGAAATTGTGTACGCGTTCCATTTGGATCCTCCTGGATATATTTTTGTACTTTAGTGCAAGGATTTTGAAAGGCATTCTTTCAGGCAAGCTATTTCTTTTGTTCTTAGAATTTCATTGACGTAATCGGGCGATTAGGCAGTCTGGTTCAAAGGATTAAATCTATGTTAGATAAGATGTTAAATGACTACCAGATAATTCTGGCTTCACAATCTCCCAGACGCCGGGAGATTTTTGATATGTTGGGGCTCCGATATGAGATTCAGAGCAGTGATATCGCAGAACCGGTGAATGGGGAAGACCATGGTTTGCAGGCCATGCGCAATGCCAAAAACAAGGCGGAAAGCGTTTTTGCCAAAAGCGACGGGCACAGCGTGATCGTTTCGGCGGACACCATCGTGGTCCTGGAAAGCCGGATTTTGGGTAAGCCCGAGAGCGTTGAACAGGCCCATAGCTATCTTGCCGCCTTGAGCGCAAACACCCACACCGTGGTCTCTGGCATCTGCGTAATGAGTGGAAAAGGCCAAAGATGCGGCTATGAGAAAACGGAGGTGAGCTTTGCCCCCTTGACTGATGACGAGATCCGGGATTATATCCGCACGAATGAGCCCATGGACAAAGCCGGAGCTTATGGCATTCAGGGCTTTGGCAGTCAATTTATCGCCCGGGTCGAGGGCTGTTACTTCAATGTGATGGGTTTTCCTATCCGACGCTTCTATGAGATAGCCCGGGACATGATCAGTAAGGGGATGCTATGAAGGTTTTTCACAATGCCAGATTTTGGCATAACTCTACTTTTGAAAACGATGTCAAAGCCATCCTTACCCATGATGGCAAGATCGTGGCACTACTCACAGAATTGCCGGAATCCACTCAGGACTATGACTTTGTAGATCTGAAGGGAAACTATGTCTATCCCGGCTTCATCGATACTCATACCCACAGTTTTGAGGGCGGGCTCTATTCGCTGATGATCGATCTTGGGGGAGCCCGAAGCCTTCAGGATGTCTTCGATCTGATCGCTGAAGGCAAGCGGGATAAGGGCAAATTCATCTTTGCCTGGAACTTTGACGAGCTGAAGATTGCCGAAGGACGCTTTCCCACCCGGGCAGAACTGGATTCCATTGTAAGTGATAAGAATCTTGTCCTGCGCAGGATAGACGGGCATTCCTGCCTGATCAATAGCTTTGCCTGTTCCAATATCTTGAGCCAGACAGGCAATATCCTTTCTGCAGATGAAGTTTTCAGAGGCTTTGATAACGACCGGGCGGTGCATTGGTTTCATAACAACATCGAGCCTGAACTCATCTTAAAAGCCTATCATGCCGCGTCTCAGATTGCGCTGAAGGGTGGATTTTCCACCATCCATACCATGGTGGGCGATGCGAATATGTCCATCGGGCATTACAGCCTGCTTCAGGAGCATTTGGCTGATTTTGGGGTGGATTTCGTCTTGTATCCGCAATCTTTCAATATCGAAGCAGCCTTAGAAGTGGGAGCCCAGCGCATTGGCGGCTGCATTCTCGCCGATGGCTCTTTGGGTAGCTACAGCGCTGCTTTATATGAGCCCTACCGGGGGCATTCCATCAATGGAAACCTTTATCAGACCGATGCCTACTGGTATGATTTCATCACCCGCGCTCATCAAAACAACCTGCAAGTGGGCGTGCACTGCATCGGCGACAGAGCCATTACTCAGATCAATAACGTCTATATGGCATTGGCAAATTCAGATTTTAAGGACCTGCGCCATCAATTGATTCACTGCGAGCTTACCGACGATGCCCTCATCAATCACATCAAGGCCTCGGGCGCGGTGCCTGTGATGCAACCCATGTTTGACAGGCTCTGGGGCGGTGAGAGTGGCTTTTATGCCAAAGTCTTGGGCCAGGAGAGAGCAAAGCACATGAACCGCTTTGCCACCATGCTCTCGCGGGGCATCAAAATCACCGGTTCCTCAGACTGGTATATCACCGAGCTGAATATAGTAGCGTCCCTTGCCGCAGCTATGAATCATCACAATCCTGCCGAAGCTCTCACAGCAGCCCAGGCGATAGATATTTATACCAAAAACGCAGCCTGGCTTTCGCATGATGAAGACGTCAAAGGGCAATTGCTGCCAGACATGATGGCAGATTTTACCGTGATGAACTATGATCTCAAGAAACCCGGTGCGGATAACAAGGTGGTGGCCACCATCAAAGCAGGAAAGCTGCTCTATGGGAATCTGTAAACTAAGCGCTGATATCGTTGCTCAAATGGTGAAGGATGAACTGAAATACCATCCCCAGCTGGAGCCTGTGGATCTGTACAAGCTCCTTTATCAGGCGCTCTACGGTCCCTTTCACATAGTTCAGGATTACGAGCAGGTCTGCCGGGCTATTCAGGCCGAGGTAGAGCTTTCAAGTTCACGCTACGAGCCTGCCTATCAAAAGCTTGGCCCCTGCTACAGTAGAGTGAGTCTGGCCTATATCGATAGGGGAGATGAACCCCAGCTCAAGCAGAGCAAGATCGCAGCTTTGGCAGATTGGCTACTGGATTCCAGCGTAGTCTTGCCGGATGTCAGCAGCGACTTTCAGAGGCAGTGGAAACTTTACCGCCACCTATTGCAAAGTGCACTTCCAGCCAGCACTGAAACCTGGCAGAGAGCAGATTGCCTGGTAGAAGCAGGAAAGCTGCCCTCACATTCACAGACTTTTCATCAGCATTACCAGCCTCATTACCGGCTGGTAAATATGAATCTTACTAAACACTATCAGATATTTATGGAGTTCAACAAATGACAGAAACCAGAGTCAGATTTGCCCCCAGTCCCACAGGATACTTGCATATTGGCGGCCTCAGAACCGCGCTTTACGATTACCTTTTTGCCCGCAACACACAAGGCAAATGTATATTACGCATCGAGGATACAGATCAAAGCCGTGAGGTCCAAGGTGCGGCGGACAGCTTGGTCTCTACCCTGCATAGCCTTGGTATAGATTTTGACGAAAGCCCTCAGGCGGGGGGAGAATACGGTCCCTACATCCAATCTCAGCGCCTGGAGCTATACCGCAAACATGCCAATGAGCTGCTGCAAAATGGCCATGCCTATTACTGCTTTTGCAGCACAGAAACCTTATCACAAATGCGCGAGGAACAGCAGGCCAAAGGTGAATTCGTGAAATACGATCGCAGCTGCCTGATGCTCTCACAGGAAGAAATAGATGCAAAACTCAAGGCGGGCGAGACCTACGTGATTCGCCTCAGAATGCCTGATGACCACCGCTTTGCCTTCGATGATGAAGTGCGTGGACACGTGGAAATGGAAAGCTCGCAATCCGACGATCAGGTTTTGATCAAGTCGGACGGCTTTCCCACCTACCATCTGGCCGCCACGGTGGATGATCACTATATGCAGATCTCGCACGTAATCCGGGGCGAGGAATGGCTTTCCTCCACTCCCAAACACCTCTGGCTCTATGAATGCCTGGGCTGGCAGCCTCCCAAGTGGGTGCACCTCCCCTTGATCCTGAATACAGACCGCTCCAAACTCAGTAAAAGAATGAACGACGTCTCCGTGGAAAGCTACATCGAAAAGGGCTATCTCAAAGAGGCCCTGCTGAATTTCGTGGCTCTATTGGGTTGGCATTCCGCCGATGATCGCGAGCTTTACACTCTGGAAGAGCTCTGCGAGGAATTCACTCTGGAGCGGGTAAGCAAAGCCGGAGCCATCTTTGATCTCACCAAATTGGATTGGATGAACGGCCAATATATGCGCTCGCTGCCCTTGCAAACCATAGCAGACCGGGCCCGGCAATGGTTCCCGGAAAAGTGGGCTGAGGACAATGAACAGTATCTTTTGGTCATCGCCGCAGCCAGAGAACGCTGCACCCTCTTGCCAGAGCTGGCTGAATATGCCAGGATCTTCTTTGAGCCCGCCGCTTTGAGCGAGCAAGACCTAAGTATCTTTACCAGCGAAACGTCTCAAAAAGTCCTGAGCTGGTATCATGAGCAGATTTCCACTGTGCAGGCAGATGATGCCGCCGCGATCGATGCCATCACCAAAGCCGGAATCAAAGAGTTGGGCATTAAGGGTAAGGACTATTATATGCCCCTGCGTCTGGCTTTGATAGGCCAGCCTCATGGCCCTGATCTTCCCACCATTATAGCCATTTTGGGCAAAGAAGAGACCTTGGCACGTTTGTCAGTCTCACCTACTTAAGCCCGATAAAAGAATACAGAAGCAAGCCATGCGCACCGGAAAGATCATCGAGATTCACTGCAAATGCGGTTACCTGCTGTTCCGCTATTTCAAGGCCGGCAAAGGGCGCCTGATCAAGGTTCTGATCTCCCGCCTCAGCGAGGATAACGTCGGCCTGAGCAAGGTGGAAACCCATAGCCGTCCTGTCTGTCCAGAATGCCAAAAGGAGATCGGGATCATTATGATGATCCACGGTGAGCCAGCCCTAAAACTGAATCAGGGCACCATCCGGTCGGTGAGAATCTGAGCAAGGTAAGTTTGCGATTGCGTTTGAGCTGGTAAAGCAAGAATACTGCTGCCATTCTAACAAAGCTAAAAAAGCGTAATACCTTGATATAGAGATCTGTAGGACACGTAGCCCATACAATTAATTTGGCGTTTGTGGATAATAATCAACAGATGCTCCCAAGAAAACGTAAAAGAAGAGAAATCGGTGTCGACAAGAATATCGATCTTCGATATATTGTTTGATAGATGTATATTATAAAGTGTTCAAAACAGGTGATTGCTGTGCAGTCACCTACTAAATATTTATAAACAACGAATGAACTCAGGGAGGAACAGATGAACAGGATATTATTGATTAGCATTCTATTGATGCTTGCCTTTGGGTTGTTGGCTTTCAACAATTCTGATGCATCAAATATCATAGCAGAGAAAGACGGGGATTATTCATTTTCTTTATCAGATCACCGGAAGAGTCAAGCGGAGGAAATTGCGGATGGCGGCGCCAGACTGGTTAATCAGTCTGGAAATGTAAACAGGGAATCTGCAGCACCTGAGTATAATCTCCAAATCGAACTGAAGCCAGATGGACAGATACGTATAAACTGGGATGACATTGCTGATGCTATCGGCTACAATATTTATCACAGCGCCTATCCAGCTCCCAGGCTGGGAGAAGCGCCCTGGGAGCTTTGGGCCACTTTGCCGGAAGATAGCTCGGAATACTCTTTTTATCCTACAGAGGCGGAATATATAAATCTGGGATTCTTCTACGTTACCGCGCTTCAAGCGTCCCCACCCATGCCGGATAATTTCGTCTTTATAGAAGGCGGTAGTGTAGCCGGGATCACTGTTTCAGACTTCTATCTGGACAAATATCAGCTTACCAATGCAGAGTGGAATGCCGTGATGGGCAGTGGCGCTGGAGATGCCTATCCCAAGATCTATGTCAGTTGGTTCAATGCCATAGAGTATTGCAATCTCCGCAGTCTTCAGGAAGGTTTGACACCCTGTTACAGCTACATTAACTATGGAACGAATCCCGACAACTGGCCATCAGGTTGGGATACTTCTAATGCGAATCATGTGAACCTAAGCTGCGATTTTTCTGCCACAGGTTACCGCCTGCTTACAGAGGCAGAGTGGGAATATGCGGCCCAGGGCGGCTTGCAGGCACAGGTCTATACTTACAGTGGGAGCGATAACCTCAGCGAAGTTGGTTGGTATAGAGACAACAGCGCCTATTCAGACCATCTTGTAGGCCAGCTAACTGCCAATGAGCTTGGTATCTACGACATGAGCGGTAATGTGCATGAATGGTGCTGGGATATATATAGTGGGCTTTACCGTGTGTCTCGTGGCGGTAGCTGGTACAGCAGTGACGGCAGTTGCACAATTTCCTCTCGCTACAAGATCAAAGCGGCTTATAGCAGCGGTGATATCGGTTTCCGCGTGTGCAGGCGTACACCTTAATTTATGTTTTTGTGAGAAAAGGAGTACAAGATGAAAAGGTGTTTCCTGTTTCTGCTGCTTATGCCTTTGTTAGGCAATTCTAATGCCCTTGTTAATAACCTTATCGGTTTTGGGGTATCGGAGCCCTTTGCAATTTCTGAGGAGACTTTGCCTGTAGAGCAGTTGTCTTTACCCGCTGTCATCAGCGCTATAAAATCTATTTATCCCAATCCTTTCACCCCTGCCACCACCATTACCATCACCATAGAACTCAGCAAAGCTTCGAATGTGCAGATGGATATCTATAATCTGAAAGGTGAATTGATTCGCCAGCTTGATTCATCGGCCAAAAATGCCGGGACCCATAGCCTGCTCTGGAATGGTTTAAGCGATAGTGGCCAGACCTGTGGCAGCGGCATCTACCTCTTAAGACTCACGGTTGAGGGTAAAAGCTCTCAAGCCAAGTTCACTCTGATAAAGTAAGGGAGGGAACAAATGAAAAAGCAAGTCTTAACGATCGTACTTAGCTTGATCGCACTGGCGATCTTCGCTTTTGCACCCATCGTGACCAATGTAATAGTTATACCCAGTCCGGGGCAAGTGAAAATCACTTATGATCTCACTGCCGATAATGATTGTGTAGTCAGTCTGGAGATTGCTGAAATCACCTATCTTGATGAACAAGAGTACACTATCGGAAATTACGATATTTATCCTACAGCCGTTACTGGCGATATTGGAGCCGATATCAGCACTGGAGCTGGCAAAGAGATTATCTGGATCCCTAATGCTGATGGCATGGAAGTGGGGAATTATGTGGCAAAAGTGATTGCCGATGAGGGACAGGCACCTGCTGGTTTTGCCTATGTCCCTGGCGGCACATTCATCATGGGCGATACCAGAGGCGGGGGCTACAGCGAAGAATTGCCCACTCACAGCGTTACCCTGAATTCTTTTTATCTGAGCAAATACCTGGTGACTCAAGCAGAGTATCAGGACATCGTGGGCTCCAATCCGGCTCGTAACTATGGAGTTGGGCCAAACTATCCCGTGTATTTTGTAAATTGGTATTCAGCCATAACGTACTGCAATTTGCGTAGCCTGAATGAGGGCTTGACCCCTGTTTACACTATCAGTGGTTCCACCAATCCTGCTATCTGGGGAGATGTGCCAACTGATAATAATTCTACCTGGAACGCAGCTATTTGCGACTGGACTGCCAATGGCTACCGTTTACCCACCGAGGCGGAATGGGAATATGCGGCTCGGGGTACTATTAATAATCCGGATTACTTGTATAGTGGCTCTGAGGATCTCGATACTGTGGGTTGGTATGCTGATAATAATAGCCCCAGGGGAACAAAACCGGTTGGAACCAAAGCTCCCAATATGCTTGGTCTTTACGACATGAGCGGTAACCTCTATGAATGGTGTTGGGATTGGTGGGACGCCAACTATTACAGTGATAGCCCCAGCGACAATCCTACAGGCCCCAATAGCGGATCTTACCGTGTACTAAGGGGCGGCTTTTGGGAAATTAATGCCAATTTCTGCCGGGTTGCGTTTCGGATTACCTACGACCCGGTCAATAAGAAAAACTACATCGGCTTCCGGGTCTGCAGGGCCAATCTATAGTTTTTTATGCAGGGGCGGACTCCTGTTCCGCCGGAATTGCCCAGCCATTCTTATAGTGGTGCATCCAGAAAAGAATGTTCATTGTGCTACTGTACCAATATCAAGTGCCAAGCTGTCGCACCTCCAAACGCAATCTACAGCGCTATTGAGAGCGGAATAGCACTCATCCATAGTATTCATGTGCAGCCGCACCAAAGCCTCCACAGCGAGGCTTCCTTGGTTGCTGAACTTGCTTCTGACTTGTCGAAGACGTATTGAAATTGAGTTCAAGTATGGAGCAAGAGCCCTTGGTTTAGCGGGGTGGAATCTGTTGAAAAGCAGAGCACAATAACGCCAAGCCAAGCCACTTGATAGAGCTACCAAGGCAAAGACTTGCTCTTTAGCCTTACTACACTCAACGATCAAAATTAGCTAAATACCTGCATCCCACAAAAAAAGCCCCGAGCCATTACAGCCGGGGCTTTCGTGATTTATATCCTATAGTCAGATGACACTATTTCATCAGGATCATCTTTCTGGTATTCGTATATTCGCGGGATTGCATTTTGTAGAAATACATGCCGCTGGCGACGTTTTGATGGTTATCGTCTTTGCCATTCCAGGTCAGATTGTAGATACCGGCTGGTGTTTCACCAGAGTGCAGGGTCTTCACTTTCTGTCCCAGGATATTGTAGATATCGATATTTACCGGGCCGCTCTTTTTTAGAGAGAAGCTGATAGTGGTGGTGGGATTGAAGGGATTGGGGTAGTTCGCTCCCAGCTCCGTGATGAGGGGGCTGATGCCGTCTGCATTGGAGACAGGAGAAGAGGAACCCGTCAAGGATACGTTTGTAACCAGGGCAGTGGAATCGTCGCTATAGATGATGAGATAAGCGGGATATTCTCCCTCAGCTATGGGGCGGAAGCCGATGCTGAGTTCCAGAGCTTCACCGGCAGCTAAAACGTAGCTCATATTGCCGACAAAGGCATCGTTAGCGGGATCCAGGGTATAGGGCCGGGGCACTTGTAGTGAACCCAGCATGGTGGCATCGCCTATATTGGTAATGGTGATGGGCATGGTGCTTTGGCTGCCGACTTCGTGATTGCCAAAATCCAGGGAAACTGTATCAATCTGGATGGTGGGTGTGCCGGTATTGATGGCTTCTGCGGGGAAGATCACTTCGTCCAGCCACACGCAGTCTGTACCACTGGAGACAGAGCCGTCTTTGATATATTCCCAGCGATAGGTATTGGTTCCAGATCGAACCCTAAAGCTCGCCTGTTCCCAAGGTTGATCGCCACTCCATTGGGTTTTGAGCTGGCCATTTACATAGAACTTCAGGAAATCATGGCCCTCTTCGGAAGAGATTTTCTTCCAGAAAGAGATGTAGCCGCCATCGACGGGACTGCTCATGGTTACACTCAGCGAAGTGCTTTGATTGTGAGAGATACTTGGGCTACGGGCAGATAAACTACCCTGATAGGCCTGAGTGTCCGCTGTCCAGGTTCCCCCTTCAAAACTCCAGGGGAAATCTGCAAAGCCATTTTCAAAGCTATCGACGAGGATTCCGACCGCCACATTAAAGAGTTTAATCTCAGTATATCCGCCATAGGTGGCCATGGCTGTAATCTGAATGGTAGAGCCAGGCTGCACTTGGGAAGACAGGGTCACGGAATACATCGAGGTGGCTTCAGAACCCACGGAGACGGGATCGAAATTGGTCAAAACCGGGGTGATAATAGTTTCACCGCCATTGATGATCAGTGTGGTCTGTACCGACGGACTGGCGGCATGACCTATATTGGTAAAGGGCAGGCTGATGATAAAGGTTTCGCCGGGATCAATCCGGCCATTGTCGTTGCCATCAGGATCATCTATCTGGAAGTGTGAGAATTCGAGCTTGGGTGCATTGATAGTCATGGTATAATCATAGACAAAATCTTCAGTATCTTCTGCTCCGATTACGATAGTAAATGCAGCTACATGTTGGTCGAACACAAATTCTGAGATCTGGACATCGATTCCCAGCACGGTAGAGCCGCTACTGTTGGCATCGATATCGTCAATGAGTTCTGGTTCGCCGATGATATTGATATAGGGGTCATCGCTGCTGATAGATACATGCACGCTTTCTGCGGGGAAATTGCCTACGTTTTCCATCTGTACTTGCACAGTTACAATTTCGCCAAATTCGGGGGCATCGCCTTCATCATCGGTTACCTGAACACCAGTCACGATGATATAAGGACCATTTGCGGGCAATACTTCGATAGTTTCCAGGTGGGTCACTTTGTTGAAGGCGGTGATGGTGAGCGTAAGCTCCATGGGTTGAACAGGCAAGGTGTCCAGATTGACCACAGCTGCACCGGAAAGCCCTGCGACAGCCCTGCCGTAGATCTCGCCATTATTGCTAAGCGTGATCCTGGCCCCGGGTTCTGTGGTGAGGGAAAAGCTGTCCATACCGATCAATAGCATGGGATTGTAATCTGCAAACAGCTCTGTGGGGTTTTTGGTTCTGATCATGAGAGATGCATCGCCAAAGATGTTCCAGGTCTTAAAGACTTCTGGGCCACCGGAGGGGTATTTCTCGATCATGCGGGAGGAGCCATTGAAGAAAAGGCCACCAAGGCTCTGTTTCGTTTCGGCAATCAAGAGCTCAACGCTTTCATCCTGGCCAGCCATAGGCTCGTTCCAGGGCTGATTGATGGAGGAGGCATATATGCCGATGGAGCCAGTAGGAGCTCCGGTAGAATTGTTTGTGGCTCTCATCCAGGCTTCTGCAAAGCAGGTCATGCTCACAAAGTTTCCATTTACGCAAGCCACAGAGACGATAAAGGGGAGCTTGTTATCATTGGTCAGGCTGTTGACATTGGAGTTATTAAAACCTGTGGCGCTCCAAGAGGTGTTTGATCCGTGTCCCACATAGTTTATCAAGCTGCGGCCGAGATTGAGGTTCGTGGCTACATTAGTAGCTGTGGAGCCAAAGGCTTGATACATCTGATCCACCGTGTCGTAGCCGTAATTCAAAAGTTTGGTGCGGATGAGTTCCATGTGCTGTTGGTCACTTTCACCGTTATCACCCTGGTATCCTCCTCCTTCATTGGAGGCAATGCCCATGGCGTTTTCCAGCCAGGTAGCACCAGTTTGGATATCTCTTTCATAGTATATACTGCGCTCGACCTGGGTCTGCATTTCAGCCACAGTTTGCGCCGAAAAACGTCCAATATAGATGTCGGGATAGTTATCATTTCCAGCCAGAAGGGTCATGGAAGGATCGCTACCGCCGCCAGCAACAGATAGGGTAGGTATTTGAGGGGCATCTCCCATGAGCTGAACAAACATCAGACCGTCGTTTTGATTATACTGATTTTGGATATAGGTCTTGATTTGTGCGCCCGTGGTGCCGATGGTCTGTACATCTACCACAGAGACGTCAAATCCGATCTGGCGTTTCCAATCCACCCAGGGTTGGATGGCGGTTTCAAACATGGAATGGTTGATCACCAAGATGCGTCCCTGCTCACCCAAAGATGGGTATTTGGCAGGAGAGAAATTCAGGAACATACCTTGGTAAATGCTGGCAAATTCCTTGGCAAAGCCGTTCCTGGAGCTGGTGAGAGTATTGTTTGTATCAAGACCATCTTCAGTGAGCTGAACCTTAAGTCTGGTATAGACTCTGGTCATACCGGTTTCGGGGTAATATACGAAGGGGTAAAAATGCACCGTGATGCCCCGGAAATCTCTGATAATAAAGGGTGAGCTCAGCTCTGCGAAAGCCTCTGGATAGTGGCTGTCGCTCTGATAAAAATCCGCAAAGGTGAAGGGCACCGAGGCGGGGTCTATATCTCTGGTAAGGCTACCTTTGGAAGGAGCGATGGGCATGGGCAGATCGATGTACTCGCTGTCGATGATCTGCATCTGCATCTTTGACGTAGCAGGGATGATCACACTGGCTGCCAAAATGGGAAGCTGAGGCAGGCCTTTTTGCAGGGTGAGTCCGCTCTTTTTCAAGCTCGGTTGATAGTAGGTATTGCCATCTATCACGATCGCTTCACGCTCAAAATCGCCCAGGGTCATTTCCAATTGAATCCCACCGGGGCTATCTTGCAGTAGGCTAATATCATTGGGATAATCGCCTATAATAACCTGTTCAGCGCTTAGCGTGATGCCAAAAGCCAGAATCAGGCTTAGTAATATAATGAGTCTTTTCACTATATCCTCCATTTTATCTAAAATCATATAATACTTGATTGCTTTGCTTCCTCGATTTCATACACTATAAAAAGCCAAAAATCAAAGGCGGGCACCCCTATGAGAGGGGTGCCCAATAGCGCTCTATTTCATGAGCATCATCTTGTTTGTAGCTTTGAAATTGTTGCTTTCCATACGGTAGAGATAGATTCCGCTGGAGACTGCTGCTCCGCGTTCATCCTTACCATTCCATACGATTTGGTGATTTCCGGCAGACATGTCGGAATCCAGCAAGCTCTTGACTAATTGTCCCTTGAGATTGTATATATTGAGTTTCACCGGGCCTGCTTCCTTCAGAGAGAAGCGAATCGAGGTGGTGGGATTGAAGGGATTGGGGAAATTACTATTAAGAGCGGTAATTGCCGGATTGATCAAGTCTGAATTGGCTACGGCATCGAGGATGATGGGGATGGTGATCACAGGCAGATCATTATCATTGGTCATGATCGTGATCTCATCGCTGATGTTTTGCACAACGTCACCAGCCACATAGCTGATGGTATAGACATTGGTAACGCCGGAGGCAATCTCATAGACGTGATCATTGAGAAGAGCTTCGCCCATATAGGAAAGATTGAACTGGGCAGGAATGGTGATGGTCCCTACCAGGTTTCCAGTGCCGAGATTACGCAGGACAAAAGTCTCGTCCGTGGTGGTATTCGGAGACACCTGGTTGAAATTGACTTGTGTGGTATTCGTATAAGCCATCGGCACATTAGAGCTGCTGGTAGAGGGGAATCTAATGTCATCTATCCAAGCGGCATCACTACCAGAGCTAGAGCTGATGTCCTTCTTATATGTCCATTTGAAGGTATGAGTTCCGGGACTGACTGGAAAGCTGACTTGAGCCCAAGGCAGATTACCGGACCAGGAACCCACTTCCACTCCGTCTATATAGAATAACAGAAAGTCGTATCTGGCTTCGGAGGATACCATGCGCCAAAAGCTGATGTCGCCTGCCATTCCCACATCGATGGTAACCTGCAGGTTGGTAGAGGCATTATTGCCAATGACACCGCTACGGGCAGAATGAGAACCACTATGCACCTGAGTGTTTTCTATCGTCCAGGGCTGGTTGCTGGTATTTACCCAGGGGAAGGTGCTAAAGTTGCCACTTTCAAAACCTTCCATCACGGCTCCGATGGGGATCAGCACACTGTGATTGATCATTTGTGCGCCCATATCCAAGGCCACACCCAGAGGAATCACCACTCCATCTTGAATATTCTGGGAGAGGATGATATCAAAGCTGAGGGGAATATTGAGTCCGACACTGATGCCGGGAATCATAAAGGCGCTGAGGGGAAGAGTAGCCAGGGGGCTATTCAAGATCAGTTCGAGGCGTCCGCTGACCACAGGCATATGTCCAACATTTGTAATATTGAGGGTGACGTTGATAGTCTCACCTGCTTCAAAGATACCATTGTTATTGGGATCAAAGAAATTGACCGAGCTGATGATCACATCCGGTGCGTATATGGTAAGCATGCGCGTAGTGGACCAGGTATTTGCACCATCGGTGACTGTAATCAGGAATTCGGCAAGATGTTGATCCGGAGTTCCTTGATCTATATGAGCCTGAAAGATAGAGGGTATCGTGATTTGCCCACTGGGGCTGATATCAGCGATAGTAGCTTCGGTTTCGTTGAAATAAACCCAGGGGCTTTCAGTCTGTATAGAAACGGTGAGATTCTGTGCAGGCATGACGCCCACATTCGTGAAAGTGAGTTCCATACCGATGGTTTCGCCGGCTTCAGCGATGCCATTATTATCCACCAAAGTGATTTGGCTTACAGTGACGTACGCTCCCTCATTGGGGATCACGGAGATATTGGCGATCATAGGCTTGCGCATGGAGCGGGTAGCCACGATCTCTGCGGTGCCGGGTTCGTCAAAGGGGGTGTAACTCAGGTTTAAGTATCCGCTGGCATCAGTCATGCCCACTCCATGTAACACTCCATTCATAGAGATGGCTACATGGGTGTAAGGATCGGCTATTATCTCTTGAGAGCCCAAACCCAGGAAGATAGTCTCGGGAAGAGTAATGGCATTGGCAGCGGGAATTCCCAGATATGGCACCAGGGAGGGATCTCCCATGATGGAATAGATCTCCCAATAGTAATTAATGCGGGTGCTATTGCCCTGAGCTACAGCCAGATTGCCCATCACGACCATGGCGCCAGCACTGCCGGCCCAGTCGCTTATGGCTTCATTGTGCTCATGGAAAAGTGCATCATATATGCCCAGAGTATTTGGATTATAGGCTGGAGCAGTGCCGGTGGCGTTGCCTTTGGCGCCTACTCCCCACCAATAGTCTTCGTCCCAATAGGTGCTATTGGTGCCGCCGATATAGATGACACCACCCTTGTTTTCCGCTCTCAGCCAAGCTTCTGCAAAGCATGTTCCTTCATCAAACTTGCTGGTCAGACAGCAGTTTCCTACCACAAATGAGTATTCATTCTGATTTTGGAGGTTGTTGATGTTGCTGATGGAAAACTTGGGGCTGTACCACTCATAGAGATCGCCGTGGGCAGTGTAGTTTACATATCCTCTGCCCTCAGACACATTGGCCACTATAGCGGCGGCTGAGTTTTGAGAGTCTGGATATAAATAGTTGTTGCTATTGATGCCATGGGCGGTATTGAAATAGTTAGTTGTAGCATAGGCTATTTGGCCATTGCCGTGGGTTTGAGCCCAGTAGCTGTCATGTCCTGCGATGAGCACTGTCTTGGCCAGATAATCATCGCTTGGCATGGTGTACTCTTCATGCATGAGGGTCTTGTTTACTTGATTCGTCACCTGGGCTACAGTGGTGGCGGAGAATCTGCCAAAATACAGCTCTGGCATGTAATCTGAGCCCTGGAGCCTCACATATTGAAGATCGGAGGGATGCGAGCCGCCGGTGGTAGAGCTAAAGGCAGGAACTTGGGCGACATCTCCCACGATGAGCAGGTAGCTGGGTGCGGGATTTTGCGCTGTGGCATTATCCCATAGACCCTGCATATAGCTTTTGATCTGGCTGGTAGTACTGCCAATAGCTTGGGTGGTGGCGATTGTGACATCATAGCCTTCACGTGTCTTCCAATCGATAAAGGGCTGCATAGCATCCACAAAGTTTGCCGGAAGCACGATGACGTATCCCATCGGATGTCTCAAGAGGCTGGTGCGGGTAGCTTGGTGATTCCAAATAGTGGAGGCAAAAGCGCCTTCAAAGGCAGGGGAATAGGTCTTGGCTTTGAGCTCGGCTGTGGCAGCATGATCTGCGCCTACAAAGCTGATTTCAAGCTCTGTGCTCAGCACTACATCCAGGCTTTTGCTGGCGGGATTGTAATTCATGGGCACAAAATCAAGGGCAAAAAGCCTTTCACCGCGCATCATTCCCAGTTCGCTGATCTGAATTACAGATTCATCGGTAGCAAGCTGACCATTATAAAAGTCTCTATTTACCACAAAGGGGATGTCTTCAGGTTTGGCGCTTTTCGAAACACTCTCCTGTGCAGGCAGGATGGGATAGTTTATCCCTTTCTCTGCCAAAAAGACGGTGCTGGTTTGGGTATTACTCAGGCGGAATTGAACCTGTGCTCCCAAAGGCACGCTAATGATTTTCCTCAGTAAGGGCAATTTAGGTTCCCCTACTTTATTTGTACTGCTATAGTCTTTTGCAGAAATTGCGGTCCAGACTCCCTGGCTGCTTTGAACTTCGAAGAAGTCAAGTTTGTCTATCGCAAAACGAACCTTGAGTCCGTCGGGACTGCTTTGTAAAATCTCTGACGTAGCGGTGTTATTTTGCAAGCGTATGGTTCCGCTTTGGGCCATAAGCACTACTGCCATAGCCATTAGAACGAGCATTATGAGATGCTTTTTCATGTTATCTCCTATATTTATTCACATTATTAAACTTCACAGGCGAACACTGCTCACCTATATCTATATTATAAAGCAAGATTAAAGCCAAGACGAGAGAAAATCTGTGTTTCGCCCTAATGATTCAAGAAAAAACTAAAAATAGACCCCAAGCTCTTTCGTATTTGTTTTAATGACAGTGTTTTATTCGCATAAGGCCAAAGGGGGTTATTTGTCTTCCATGATAGTGAGATTGCGCAGGCCGCTGTGCTCAAGATCGAGCGTGTCAAAGCGGGATGGCATAGCTGAAAAGTATTTGCTATATATAATCTTGAGTGTATTCGATTCATCTTCCAAAGGGCTAAAATCCTGCATTTCGAAGAGCAGATCAAGCTTACCGGAAGGCTCCAGCTCGGCATATTGATAATCTACAGTGTACATGAGTTCATCATGATTATCAAAAAGACCCAGGATGAAGAAACCATTAATCTCTACATCCAGACTGTTTTGCAAGCTTACAAAGACATCTGCGGGCACAGGGAGATTGCTCATATCATAAAGAAAGCATTCTTCGTCCGGAATGGGAACCACATAGATCTCGCTGCTGAGGCTAAAGGCATCCTCATCCAGCCAATTTCCGCTATAGCTTCTGGCAGAACGGAAACCGCCCCAGAAAGCCAGGGTTCTGTTTTCATATTCTTTCATGCCGGGATCGTTTACCAGATAGGAAGAAGCTTGATTGGCGGGACCATCTTGTTTGACCACCAAAACCCAATGTGAGCGTCTTCCGGCCACTTTTACGATCACTTTGTTGCCTTGCTCAAGTTCACTGGAAAGGAATTCCCAGTCATTATAGCGGGTACTTTGCGCTTGCAGCTCTATGCCCAGGCCATCTCCATCGATGAGACCGGGGATTTGCCAGCGCATGTTGTTGCCGGAATAGCCGCCATTCGCTTGCAGCCACTCATTGAGTTTGTCCGGAGTGATATAGGGGTTCGAGGCTTCGGCATTCAGGAGCATTGAGAGGCAGGATAGCACGCAGCCGCTCCGGCCGATAGACGTACTCCGGCCCAGCTGCTCTGAATTCCAGCGAGCGTCGGTTTGTGAAAACCAACTGAATCCTATGGCATGGGTGCATAGGGCAAACAGCATAAAGCTGATAGTAATATTCATTCTTTTCATGGGCATATTCTCTATTAAGTTACATGCTATCATCAAATTATGAAGCAAGATACCAAAGTGCAAGGCTACAGGAATCTGTCAATAATAATCTTTTATCAGGCCTTCCCATCTCGTCAATTGCAGTAGCCTCTCTGCATAGCATCCGCTAAAGATGCCGTGGAGATAAGAGGATTTTTTCCTGCTATCTCCACGTCATCTCCACGACAACAAATGGGGTAGGATAGTCTGGGCAGAGGATATAAGGATGTCTCTAGAAAATCGTAACATCATGACAGCCAATTTGCTCCAAGCTCTGAGACCTTATACTAAAGATACACCCTCTGAGAATGAAATACTCAGGCATCCATAGTAGCTAAAGTTATATCGATATAGCTCATTATAAACCTGATACCGCGTTCTTGGGAGGATGTCTGCAATTATTTCTCTTGCCAAAAATCGGGCATCTGCTTTTATGGTGTAAATAACCTGCGATGAGAGATACGTTCTGGCATCAAGGGTGGATAGCTCCTCCCACCAATGCCTCCACTGTATCAATTTTCGCCTGCCTAAGGAAGACAAAATGCCCATAAAAAGACACGTAGTTACGATCGTAATCGACGATATCGGATCAGCCTTTCAGCCCGTGAGTGATCTCTTGCATAACCATGCCTCATATATTTTATTGAGAGTGGGTTACCCGATGCGGGATTGGGGGGCTTCAGTCATCTTTTTGGTGATGGAAATGACTACTCCGGAGATGGGTGCTTTTTCCGGAAAACTGGGCATGATCCCAGGCCTAAAAGTGAAGACCCAAACACTGAGAATTGAACAAGGAGATAATAATGAAGTTTAACATCGAAGGACTCAAATCCTTTATTCCGGATGCCACCATCGAATCTCTGCTGGAAAGTGAAGCTAACGCTCCCGCCAGCAGAATCCGTGACATCATCCAAAAATCACTGGATAAGAACAGATTGGATTCCGCGGAAACTGCGGCTCTGATCGGCGTAAAAGACCCCGAACTTAAAGCGATGATCATGGAAGGCGCTCATACACTCAAAGAACGCATTTATGGCAATCGCATCGTGCTTTTTGCCCCTCTGTATGTGGGTAATGAATGTATCAACGACTGCGTTTACTGCGGCTTTCGCATCTCGAATAAGGACTGCGATCGCAAGACCCTCACTCATCCTGAATTGGTAGAAGAAGCCAAAGCACTGGTGGATGTAGGTCACAAACGCCTGATCATGGTCTATGGCGAGCACCCGATGTACTCTCCTGAATACATAGCGGAAACAGTGCAGACTGTCTATGCTACCAAACACAATAACGGTGAGATTCGGCGTGTGAATATCAACGCTGCGCCCATGGATATCGAAGGCTTCCGCGTGGTCAAAGCTGCGGGAATCGGCACTTACCAGATCTTCCAGGAATCTTATCATCAAAAGACTTACGAACAGCTACATCCCAGTGGCCCCAAGAGCAGTTTCTTGTGGAGACTGCATGGATTGGATCGCGCTATGAAGGCCGGAATTGATGATCTGGGCATCGGGGCGCTGATGGGGCTGCATGACTGGCGTTTTGAAGTGATGGGTCTCTTGTATCACACTATCCATCTGGAAGATACCTTCGGAGTAGGCCCGCATACCATCTCCTTCCCGCGCATCGAACCCGCAATCGGGACATCTTTTACCGATGCTCCGCCAGATAAAGTCTCCGATGAAGACTTTAAGCTCTTGGTCGCCATTCTGCGACTCAGCGTGCCCTATACAGGCTTGATTCTCACCGCTCGCGAACCTGTGGATGTCCGCAACGAAGTCCTGCGCTTTGGCGTATCCCAGATCGACGCTGGTAGCTCTATCGGAGTGGGTGACTATTCCCATAAAGATGAAGAATCCCGCAAGAAATCCCAATTTGTTTTGGGCGATACCAGGTCTCTGGACGACGTGATTTATGAACTGGCCCAGGGTGGATACATTCCCTCTTTCTGCACCTCTTGCTATCGCGCCGGACGCACCGGAGAGCACTTCATGGAATTTGCTATTCCCGGTTTTGTGAAGCAATTCTGCACTCCCAATGCGCTGCTCACTTTCTCAGAATATCTGCATGATTATTCCAGCGAGCGTACCCTCAAGGCTGGTTTGAAACTTGTTGATTTTGAAGTCAGCCGCATTGAGGATCCTGCGATGAAGAAATCCGTAACGGCAAAATTAGAAGAGATGAAGGGCGGCAAGCGGGATCTGTTTTATTAAGCGCTCGCAGCTATACAAACTGTAAACTAATTAGACAATGATAATACAAGGCTCTTTGCCAGCAGGCAGAGAGCCTTATTTCAAGAGGATGGCTTTGCGGATGGCACTTTTGTCCCCGCAGTGGATTTTGATAAAGTGCAGACCGGAGGAGACCTTTCCGCCCCGTTGGTCACGTCCATCCCAGCTATAGCGATAGTGTCCGATAGGCAGCGTTTCATCCACCAAAGTGCGCAGTAATTGCCCTTTTACATTGTAAATCTTCAGGCTGGTATGAGCGTTTTGCGGCAAATCAAAATCGATCGTAGTATCCGGATTGAAGGGATTGGGATAGATATTCAGCGGAATCTGCGCTACGGGCGGTGTGCGTTGCAGCCGCTGGGTCTGCTGCAGATAATCAGTTTCCGTGATGCGGCAGCTCAGGGATTTCACCCCTTCGGCAGTGCGCAATTGAAACCAATAGTAATTATTGGGATGCATTACTTCACTGAGTGCGGTTGCTGGACTGTAGGGTGTCCATTCGATCAAGCCAACATTGTCAAACCAGGCCTGCGCGTCTCCCGTGTTGCCTCCTGCCACACTGAGTTGAATATCAAAATACCAGGCATTGGCAGGCAGGGAGAGCTCTTGATAGTACCAGGTCCAGGGATTGGTGCCGATCAGATCTTCCGTAATGTTATAGCTTACCATGGGGGTATTGGAAATGCGTGAATTGTAGAATCTGACCTGTATATTGGCTGCAGCAGCGTTTTCGCTTCGTATCCAGCCATGCAGGGTGTAGGTTTTATCATTGTCATAGAGCTTGATCTTTTTTGAGATCGTGGCTGTGGCGCTTCCATAGGGATTTGCACTTAGCTGTGCAGCGCGCTCACCATCTACAGCATTGGCAGAAAACTCTGGAACTGCCCACAAGGAGCAGCCTTCATCTTCAAAATTGCCATACCAGATCAATTCCGAACCCAGCCTCAGTTCCGCATCCTGCGCGGGCTGAATCTCATTCACAGAACTGATGCTGCCATAGCGGGGCAGCTTGATGGGTCTGCTGATTTGCCAGCCCTCTTCAAGGGCATCAAAAGTGGTATTTGTCTCGAAAACAGACTCTTGGGACGGCACATTTTCAGGCTCCAAGGGCACCCAAGCCGAAAGATCCTGCTTGTCCACTACCACCATGGTATCCAATTCGCGTGATTTCATGGCTATATAATCCAGAATATAGATTCCCAATTGCCCAGTGGCAGGCTTCGGGATGTAAGCATCAATATAGACGGGTCTTACGTGATGATTACGAAAGCCATCTGCATAGGCATCCGCATAGAGGATCATGGTATTCATGCACTCCGGATAGTCCAGATCAAAGACGAAATTGCCCAGAGAATGAGCGATTACCTTGCCATTATAGAGCTCCAGGCCATGGATGATGTGGGGGTGATGCACCACTACTAGGTCTGCGCCGCTATCGATAGCAGTCTGCCGAATCTGCCGATCCCACTGATGAGGGATATCGGAGCGGTATTGGTAATCCTCATCCTGAGTATCTCCCAGATAAGGATTGTTCTTGCCATAATCCGTGCCGGGCTCCAGCGAATACTCACTGCCAGCGTGTAATTCCACGATTTTGAGATCTGCCACACCCTCCACCGCATCGATCTGTTTCTGGATATAGTAAGGAGTCATATAGGCAAAACCAAATTTGTCAAAACCGGCATGTAGAAAGGGCTGAGCGTTGTTGTATTGGCCGGTGCGGTCGCTGCTTCTGAGAAAGGCGATGCTGAGACCTTTACGATTGATAAAGGCAGGCAGATTGGCTTCGTAGGCATTGGCCCCGGCTCCGCTGTATAAGATTCCATTGGCATCCAGCAGAGTTTGGGTTTGCTGCAAAGCGGGCAAGCCGTAATCCAGGGTATGATTGTTGGCCAGACCCACGATATCGATTCCGGCAAAGACCAAACCGCTCACATTGGCTGGATTGCCCCGATAGGTCACGGATTTTGTAGGATGCCGAATGCCGGTATTTGCCAAAACCACTTCGAGATTGGCAGAAGTGACATCGGCAGCACCACCCAGCATAGAGAAAGTAGGGGCAAAGATTGAATTTACACCATATTGCGGGATGATCTGGTTTTCATAGCGCCGGGCCAGCATCACATCCCCTACGAAATTCATGGTGAGCGGCAACGAGCTGGGTCCGGGGCTTATATTGACTTGGGTGGAGGCCAGGCCTAGCATTCCGCTCTCGTCGGTAAGGCGCAGGGTGACTGTATATTGATGCGCATCGGTGGCTTGGTAGATATGAAAGGGGGCTGCTTCTGTGCTGGTCTGCCCATCTCCAAAGCTCCAAAAATAGCTGAAAGTATCGCTATCAGGATCGTTGATGAGCGCTTCAAATTGCAGACTTACCTGGCGTTGATTGATCCGGACCGGGCTCGTTGCCGAGATGCTCACCTGAGGAGGCACCGGTAGATCGGAAGTAACATTCATGATGCTGTCAAACCAGACAGAGCGGGGGTAAGTATTATCCAGATCAGAGACATAGATCAGGGATGTGAGCGTGGGATAGTAACCAAAGAAGGACTCCCAATCTGCGCCCACGGGCAGTCGGTATTCTTGCCAACTATAAGAGGGGAATGCGCCCTGATACACAGGAATCCACGCTTCCAGATCCAGGATCAAGGTACCGGAAATGCTGTAAAAGAGCTGATTTTCTCCATCGGAAAAGCCCATACCTTGCACATTGGCGCCACTCTGGCTGTAGGCTGCCATTGAGATCACTGTATTGATATCGGTGGGAATGGGGGAGACGCTTTGCTCTTTCCAGGTGTTTCCGCTCAAACAAAGAGAATATGCTGAAGCAGCGTGGGTATTTACGGAATCAAGATACCAGGCAGTAGGCTCAAGATCTTCATCAGCCCAGGATGTAAGGGTGAGCTCACCATCATCAAAATCTTCAATGACTATAGGGCGCATCTGGGCAGATAGTCCAAGGACGAAAAAGAGTATTAGTGCAGTAAAAGTAAGCTGACGCATAATTCCTCCCAGAAAATAGATTATCTTTCAAAACAACATGCAATACCCGTTCCAGACGAGGAAACTATTTCGGTTGATGAGAGACATATGCAAGCTTTGGGGCCAAATCTGAATAAGACATTATGCTGTCGCTCAGGATCAGGAAAACTAAACTAAACCACTCCAGCTCTGATCAAATCGTGCATGTGCAAGATGCCGGCAGCTTTTCCTTGGGAATCAAGCACAGGCAGCATCGTGATCGAGTGTTGCTCCATATATTTCAAAGCGCTTACGGCCAGTTCGTCTGCCAGGGTGTGTTTGGGATCCACGGTCATGCAGTCCTGGGCCACGTGTTTCAGCAGTGCATCGCCTTTCTTTTGCAATTGCCGGCGCAGATCGCCATCGGTGATGATTCCGCGCATCTGTCCACCAGCATCTTCCACTATCGTGCAGCCCAGCTTTTTAGTGGTCATTTCCAAAATGGCGTCACTCATGGAGGTATCTGTCTGCACCCGGGGTAGCTCTTTGCCGCTGTGCATCAGGTCATTCACCTTGAGCAGCAGTCTTTTGCCGATCGCGCCTCCGGGATGAAAGCGGGCAAAATCGGTGAGCGAAAAATGCTTGTCTTTGAGCAGAGCGATGGCCAGGGCATCCCCCAAAGCCAAGGCTACTGTGGTACTGGCAGTGGGCACCAGGCCGAGGGGTTCCAGATCGGGATCCACCTTGGTGCAGAGCACTGCGTCGGAAGCTTTGGCCAGTTGTGAATCCAGATTGCCGGTAAGGCTGATGAGGGGCACACCCATAAACTTGATAAAGGGGATGATAGCCAGCATTTCGTGGACATTACCGCTATTTGAGATGGCCAGCACCACATCCTGTTTGGCGAGCATGCCCAGATCTCCGTGATTACCCTCTGCCGCGTGCAAGAAGATCGAGGAAGTGCCTGTGCTGGCAAGGGTCGCGGAGATTTTGCGGGCGATGATTCCGGACTTACCGATGCCGCAAACTACTACCTTGCCTTGACAATTGGACAGATAAGCAAAGGCTTTGTCCAACTGCTCTTGATCGAGGTTTTCCGCCACCGTAGCGATGGCGGAAGCCTCTTTTAATAGTTCAGCGCGTATATCTTCAATTCTGCTCATGGTCATCTTTGATGGCGGCCAATGCCTCATCATAAGTCATAGAGCCCAGATCGCCCTTGGTATGGCGGCGCAGGGAGAGTCTGTTCTGCTCTGCTTCTTTGGCGCCGATGATGCACATAAAGGGAATCTTCTTCAGCTCAGCTTCGCGGATCTTGTAGCCAATCTTTTCGCTACGGGGATCGATCTCACAACGCAGACCCTCGGCCAGGAATTTCTCCTGAAGATCTTTACAATAGTCCAACTGCGCATCGGTAATGGGAAGCATCATCATCTGCGTGGGAGCCAGCCAAAGCGGCAAATTGCCGCCATGATGCTCCAGTAAGGTGGCAAAGAAACGTTCCAGCGAGCCAAAAATAGCTCGATGGATCATGTAAGGACGATGTGCGGTGTTATCGGCACCTATGTATTGCATATCAAAGCGTTCCGGTAGATTGAAGTCAAATTGGATAGTGGTGCATTGCCAGGCTCTACCGATGGCGTCCTTGATCTTGATATCGATCTTGGGGCCGTAAAAAGCGCCGCCACCTTCATCCACGTTGAAGGGCAAATCGAGCTTGGTGAGAGAAGCTTTCAGGCTTTCGGTGGCCATCTGCCAATCTTCATCTCGGCCCACAGAGGCCTCGGGCTTGGTGGAAAGATAGATCATGAAGTCCTTAAACCCAAAGTGGCGCAGCATGTCTAATGAAAAAACAATCAGCTTCTCCACTTCGCTATCCACCTGCTCCGGAGTGCAGATAATATGGGCATCATCCTGAGTGAAACCACGCACGCGCATCAGTCCATGCAGCACGCCAGAACGCTCATAGCGATACACCGTACCCAATTCGGCCAGGCGGATGGGCAATTCACGGTAGCTGTGGTGATTTGCATTGTAGATGCTGAGGTGGAAGGGGCAATTCATGGGTTTGATGTAGTATTCCTGATCATCCACTTTCACGGCGGAATACATGTCTTCTTTGTAAAAACTGAGGTGTCCGCTGGTCTCCCAGAGTTTGCTGCGGCCCAAATGCGGAGAATTGACCAGTTTATAGCCGTTTTTGAGATGCTGATCTTTCCAATAGCTCTCGATCTGATGCCGGATCATGGAACCATTGGGGTGCCAGAGCACGAGGCCTGCACCCACTTCATCGTTGATAGAGAAGAGGTCCAGATCCTTGCCCAGTTTGCGATGGTCGCGTTTGGCGGCTTCTTCCAGGAAGAGCAGATAGGCGTTCAGTTCTTTGTTCGAGGGGAAGCTGATGCCGTAGATGCGTTTGAGCATCTTGTTCTTTTCATCGCCGCGCCAATAGGCACCGGAGCTTCTGAGCAGCTTGATCACTTTGATCTTGCCTGTGGAAGGGATATGCGGTCCGCGGCAAAGATCGATGAAATCGCCCTGAGTGTAGGTGCTGATCACATCGGTATCGGGAATCTCGCTAAGTAACTCAATCTTATAGTTTTCGCCCATCTTGCTGAAGATCTCCACGGCTTCCTGTTTACTGAGTTCTTTGCGTTGGTAGGGGAGATCTTGGGCGATGAGTTCTTTCATACGTGCTTCGATTTTGGCGAGGTCCTCTTCTGTGAAGGATTCTTCGCGATCAAAATCGTAATAAAAACCTTGCTCGATGGACGGACCGATGGTTACCTGCACCTCTGGCCAAAGCTGTTTCACCGCCTGCGCCATGAGATGCGCGGTGCTATGCCAATAGAGCTCTTTACCGGCCTCAGTCTTGAAGGTATGAATTACTAGATCGGCGTCACTTTCGATCATGGTGCCGATATCCATCAATTTACCATTTATTTCTGCGGCCACGGCTGCATCAGCCAGGCGCGGGCTTATCTCTTTTGCGATATCCAGAGCGCTTATCGCGGCTGGATATTCTTTTTTGCTTCCATCCGGAAGGCTAATGACTATAGACATATCATCTCCATTATTTTAGAGTTTCTTACACTAATCCAGAAGGGCAGAATCTTGTCAAGCGTGCTCTTTCGGATGCAGATTCCTAGCGTGGATTCTTTCTGTTGTATCGTGTTGCGATCCATCCATCCCATAACTGTTACCGGACAAATGAGATAGATAGGGTAATTAAGGTAGTTCTCAGCACGAAGTCATTCAGATACAAGGGTGTTTTGGGTATGAAGTCATTCAAAAGCAAGGGTGTTTGCGACATGAAGTCATCCAAATACAAGGTAAATCGCTTCAGACCTATGCTCAGGAAGTGAGACTGGTCGAGAAAAAGGGAATCCTACCTGCCTCACTTTCTATACTATTTGCTACGGATCATCCTGAGGCTATTGAAGATCACCAGCAGAGTTACTCCCACATCCGCGATAATCGCTTCCCAGAGTCCGCTGATTCCGGTGACTCCCAGGACCATAACGATGACTTTGATGCCGAGTGCCAGGATGATGTTTTGCCATACTGTGTTGTTGGTGCGGCGGGAGAGTTCAAAGGCCTGCACGAGCTGTTCGGGTTTGTCATTCAGCAGCACGATATCCGCGCTCTCGATCGAAGCCTGGGCTCCTATGGCTCCCATGGCGATTCCGATATCAGCCCGGGCTAGCACTGGAGCGTCGTTCATGCCATCTCCGCTATAGGCCACCAATCCGCCTTGCTCTGCCATTATCTCTTCCAGGGCATGTAATTTCTCATTGGGCAAGAGTTCGGCCTTGAATCCGTCCAGCTTCAGCTCCTGCGCCACATTTTCCGCTTTGGCATTGCGATCTCCGGAAAGCATATACAGTTTCTTTACACCAAATGCCCTGAGTTTTGCCAAGCTCTCTATCATATCGTCTTTGATTTCATCGCTGAAAGTGGCAGCGCCCAGATAGCGGGAGTTAGCGGCTACATGCACCGCGCTCATAGCTGTGGTATCCAAATGGGCATCGATGCCAAAGGAACTGATAAACTCCAGATTGCCAGCCAGATAGGTTTTTCCAGCATAGCTCAGCTTAATGCCTTTTCCGGGATATTCCTTGTGATACTCCAGCAGGGCGTGATCAAAATCATAGGACAGGGCTGATTTCACTGCCAGGGCAAAGGGATGATTCGATGAGTATTCACAGAGCCACAGGGCCTGTTTGAGCTCTTCTTCACCGCTTTCTGCAGTGGGCAAAAGCTCCGTCAGGCTCAGCTTGCCGGTGGTGATGGTTCCGGTTTTATCAAAGACAATGCTCTTTATCTGCCGCAGAGAATCCAGGAATACTGAGCCTTTGAAGATGATCCCTTTGCGAGCGGCCAGACCGATGCCTATGTAATAGGTTAGTGGGATGGAGATTACCAGGGCGCAAGGACAGCTCACGATGAGGAAGACCAAGGCGCGTTTGAACCATACATCCGCCGGAAAGCCAAAGATTACAGGGACGAGGAAAACCAGTACGGCCAAGCCTACGACCACCGGTGTGTAGATCCGGGCAAATCTGGTAATAAAGCGTTCCTGACTGGATTTTCGGGCGCTGGCGTTGTCGATCATAGCCATAATCCTGGCCACCATGCTTTCGCCTTCGCTTTTTAGCACCTCGATCTCCAGGAGTCCGCTTTGGTTCAGGCATCCGGCAAAGATCTCAGCTCCGGGTTCCACGAGCAGGGGCTCGGATTCCCCGCTTACACTGGAAGTATCCAGGGTGCTCTCACCTTTCAGGATTCTTCCATCCAGGGGAATGCGCTCTCCGGGATAGACCAGGATGATATCTGAGGGCTTGACCTGGGATAGCTTCAAGTCCCTCAGTCCGTTGGCATCTTTTACATGCGCTTTTTCCGGCTTCAGGGAGACTAGGGAACTCACGGCTTTGCGACTGCCTGCTATGGCTTTTGATTCCAGATACTGACCCAGCTCGTAAAGCGCCATCACCGCGATGGCTTCCGTATATTCACCCAGATACATAGCGCCTATACTGGCGATGCTCATCAGGAAATGCTCTGCCATGAGCTGTTTGGAAGTTACTTCCTTAAAAGCGCCATGCAGGACTCTTCCCGAGACCAAAAGATAGGCCACAAAAGACAGGGAGACAAAGAGCAGCTGGCCCAAGGGCAGAAGCGTATTCAGCAGCCAGATCAGGAGGCCGGCATAGATAAACCAGACGTAATTGCTCCTTTTATGCTCGTGTTCAGAGCCCGCGACCGCGATTTTGACCCCGGGCTCGATACCCGAAGCAATCTGATTCAGCCGGTCCAACACGTTTTCGGCAGGATTCTCATATTGTACGATCAGGCGTCTATTCATAAAGTCCAGATTCACCTGGCTTACTTCGGCGAGATTGGCAATCTCCCTTTCGATCTTGGCACTGCAATTCGCACAATCCAGATTGTGTACATCATATTCGCGGATGGTCATACTTCCTCCCCGATGTGTTCCAAAGCCACGTCGAACAAACTCTGTATATGCATATCTTCCAGAGAGTAATATACCACTGTACCTTCCTTTCTGGTCTTGACAAAGCGGCTGAGTCTTAAGGTCTTGAGCTGATGGGAAACTGCCGATTGTCCCATCTTGGCCAAGCTGGCCAGATCCGCTACGCAAAGTTCGGAACGCGACAGGAAATACAAGAGCTTCAAGCGTGACGGATCTCCGAATACCTTGAAGAATTCCGCCAACTTAGCTATCGTATCATCTGTAGGCAATTGGCCCAGTATCTTATCTATCTCTTCTTCAGAGATGAGCTTACATAAACATTTATCTATCATCCTAAACTCCTATATGAATGTATGTTCATGTATAGGATAAGCAGGAATCTCCTCAAGACAAGCTTGACATATAAGCTCTGTAAAAGATAGTGGGAATAAGTTGAGTCCCAAATGTTGGTGTAAATTCCAACTCATTGTTACTGACGTTCTTTGAGAACATTTTAAGTCCTCACCTCTTACACTCTATCTAAGGTCAAACAACCAATCACACTATTTATCATCTC
>JAJBAY010000011.1 GCA_020532515.1 Candidatus Cloacimonadota bacterium
CTACTTGATTTACAGTGTTCGGGTCCATTAAACCTCCTGTGTTTTACTTTGTAGATTTTGAAAAGGGTTTATATGCCATGCCGGGTCCTTCGAACGCGGCGTTTTTGAAGAACTCAACAAAAGTGAGACGTAAAGGATGAACAAAACCGGAAAGCGCGCCCAAGGCCAGATTGAGTCCGTGACCAAAGAGCATAAAGACAAAGAAGATCACGGGTCCTACCCAAGGGATGGAGGACATTTGGGCTCCGATGCTATTGACGACAAAGCCCAGGATCGCACTGGATACACCCAAGGCGAAAAGGCGGATGTAGCTCAGGATATCGCCAAAGAATCCTGTAACGATATTGTATAAGAGCCAGAGTCCTGATGCAATATTGATCAGGGGGTTTTTCCCCGGTTGGTTGAAGAGCAGGATCAATCCCAAGCCTCCCCACAGAGGGTATTTCAGATAAGGCTGCACGGCAGATATATCTGTACCCAATTGCGAAGCGCCAAAAACCGAAAGGGTTGCGATGAAAAGGAAGGTGCCAAATTCGCTGAGTCCATGCATAAAGCCGGACTGATGGATCTTTTTGACTATGGCTATACCGATGCCAAAGAGAATCTGGATCACTCCCAAAAGCAGGGCGAAATTAAAGATCTGGTCATTGTTTCTGATAAGGATCTTTTCACCCACAACAGGCAATTCCTTCAGGTCGTAACCCAAGAGAGATCCTACCACAAAACCCATAATAATGCTGGATATTCCAAAGAGGATGACCAGATTCATTATACCTTTCATGGTGTCATTTTTGGCTTTCCATTTGAGGAATAACGCCAATGCGACGATGGCGATGCCATAGCCGACATCTGCATTACAAAAGCCAAAGAATAGCATAAAGAAAGGTGCCAGGAAGGGGGTGAGATCAAATTCGTTGTATTTCGGTAGCATATACATCTTGCTGATGGGTTCGAAGAGGCGGGCAAACCAGCCATTCTTCAAACTGATGGGAGGATTCTCTTCTACTCTGGCATCAGATGAGAAGTGAATCAATTCTTCTTTTTTGGCGAATTCCATCAGGCCTTCTTCTTTGCTGAGGGGAATCCAGCCGCTAATGACTCTAAGATGATCATCAGCTTCTTTCACCGCTTGCAAGCTGGCGTCTTCGAAATCATATTCCGTGGTGATCTTGGTGATTTCGCTCATAAAGAGTTCGGTGGCAGTGGCAGCAATCGAGCTAAAGTATTCCTTCACAGCTTCGATTCTCTTTTCGACTTCAATAGAATTCTGTTTTAGCTCTTCTAAGGTATGTTGGTGGAAGGAGAATTTATCCGCTTCCAGAGCTGGGCTTTCTCCCTGATACAAAGCCACAAAATACAGAATGCCACTGCGCTCGCCGATAATTTTTATGGTATGTTCTTCTTCCCATTCCGCTTGATAATGATTCTTTAGACAGTGATAAAAATCTATACCAACTCCGCTTTCACGCAGTTTCTTTACCAGGTCATAATCAAAATTGCCCCAGGGTTCCAGATCGCGGATTTGCTTGCGCAAAACTTCCAGCTTGCGCTCGAGCTTGTCTTTTTCCTCGCGAGCTTTGTTGATCTGATTCAAGAGCGCTTTGGTGGGTAAATTGGTGCCGCTTTTGCTCTCGGCCTGTTCTACCTTGGACAGGAATTTCAGGGCTTCAGCATACTCTTGCAGCAAGTCCTTATTTTTTAGCAAGCTGCCGGTCTTTTCTTCGGTAGAGCGGATGATGTGCAGCAGGCCCAATCCTTGCAATTTGGCCAGAAACTCTTCATACTCCAAATGATAGAGTACGAATGTGTATTTCTTCATTTTCTCGATCATTGCAGTTCCTCCGTGCGGTCTTTCAGGATCTTCTGAGCGGCTTTACTGAGGTTTTCTTCATCTTCCAGATAGCGCTTGATCTTCATAATCGCATCCTCAAAAGCAGGGATTTGCACCTTTTCATAAAGATTCACTTTCTGAGTAGTCTTCTTGCGCACGTGCTCCAGAATGTGCATCTTGCGCAGAAAGAACTCACGTTCGATCTGCAAACGGGAAAGCTCTTTGAGCAAGACTATGCCATCCAGATACCAGCTTGGCGCAGTGAAGAGATTGAAGGGTGCGATCTCATAGCTGATATCCTCCAGGAGTGGAGTCTTGACTCCAGCAATCTTCCGGGTCTTGATCGCGACTTCCTTAACAGAAATCAGATCCGGATCAAATTCACCCCAGAGCTTCATAAAGACTTCCAGCTCCTGGGTGCGTTCAGCGATTCTTTGATCCAGCTCAGAGGCCATGCCTCTGGCCCTTTTCACTTCCACCCTGAGAGCTGCTTCTTTGTTTTTCAGCGTGGGCAAAGCCTTTTCACGCACTCCCAATTGCTTGATTATCTGCAATTGCGAGATTTTGTTGTATTGAAATTTAAGATTCATGCCTTTTTCCAGTAGATCTTCATGAATTCGTCTTTGATGCCGACTTCTGCCCGCTCAAAATAGCGTTGGAAGAGCTCCCAGGTAATATCCAGCATAGCTTCTGTATCGATGTTGACATCGATAGCCAGGATCTTGTCTGAATACTCTTTGGCAAAATCAAGCACGCGTTCATCGTAATCGGAGAGGTCAAAACCATTCTCCATCTTCGTCTTGGAATTGGCAGCATCCGCGTACAGACGTATGGAGGTATTCATTACCTGAGGATGGTCCTCACGGGTCTTGGTGCCGATCACCAGTTGTTTCAAGCGGGAGAGAGAGCGGAAGGGGTCCACAATGGTCTTGGAAATATCTGTATCGCGTTTAAGGAAAAGCTGACCTTCTGTGATATAACCAGTATTATCCGGAATAGCATGTGTGATATCACCACCGGAAAGAGTGGTTACAGCTATGATGGTGATCGAGCCGCCATCCGGGAATTGCACTGCCTTTTCATAGATCTTGGCCAAATCCGAATACAAAGAGCCCGGCATGGAGTCTTTGGAGGGAATCTGGTCCATGCGGTTTGACACGATGCTTAAGGCATCGCAATACAGAGTCATATCCGTAAGCAAGACCAACACTTTCTCGTTATGTTCGGAGGCAAAATACTCGGCTGCGCTCAATGCCATATTTGGCACCAAGAGCCGCTCCACGGTAGGATCTTCGGTGGTATTCACAAAAGAAATCATGCGATCTATCACACCAGCGTTTTCAAATGAATGCTTGAAAAACAGATAGTCGTCATTGGAAAGCCCCATGCCACCCAGAATGATCTTGTCACTCTCGGCACGCAGGGCCACCAAAGCCATTACTTCATTATAAGGTTGATCAGGATCGGCAAAGAAGGGGATCTTTTGTCCGGTAACCAAAGTATTATTGAGATCGATACCGGCAATACCGGTTGTGATCAATTCAGAAGGCTGTTTGCGGCGTACGGGGTTTACGGAAGGACCACCGATTTCCACCTCAGTACCTTCCACCTCAGGGCCTCCATCTATAGGATCGCCATAGGCATTGAAAAACCGTCCGGCCAGAGCAGGACCGACCTTGAGGGTGGGAGCCTTGCCAAAAAAGATAACTTCAGCATCGGTACCGATACCTTCAGTGCCGGCAAAGATCTGCAGGGTAACGTTATCATCCACAATCTTTACTACCTGAGCCAGGCGTCCGGCCACGGTGGCGAGTTCTTCATTGCCCACGCCGGAAGCGCGTACGGAGCAAGTGGCTTTGGTAATTTGGTTAAGCTTGGTGTATATCTTTTGAAATGCTTGTGTTGCCATTATTTAGCGCTCCTTTCTTCAACTTCTTTATGAAGTTCCTTTTCATATTGCTTAAATTCTTCTGTATCAATCTCCACATAGTTCATCTGTTTGCAGATGTTTACCAGCTTCACGAAGAAGGGCATCACTTTCTCAAAGTTTTCATGCACAAAGTCTGTGTCGCAGATACTAAGAATAAGCTCAAGCATATATTCTTGCCTCTTCATGGGTGTGGATTGATCCACTGGATCAAAGCCATCCTGTTGCAGGATAACCCTATCTATCAGTTCGCTCTTCCAATATCTGTCATGATACGTAAGCGGAACGCCGTCATCTCCCAAAATGTTAATCTGATCCTGGGCTTCGCGGCCTCTGAGTAAGATGTCCTTGGTTTTGATGACGTCTTGGACCCAATGAGGATTGATATTTTCATTCAGATATTCTATCACTTCCGGATATTCCAGATATTTGCTATATGAGTCTATGGGGTCCACAGCGGGGTAGCGTTTACTATCAGCTCTTTCTTGCGATAAAGCGTAAAAACAGCGGGCAGCTTTCTTGGTGGATTCGGTAACGGGCTCTTTGAGGTTTCCGCCGGCGGGAGATACTGTGCCAATAAAGGTAATAGACCCAGTTTCACCACCCTTGAGATATACAAAACCGGCTCTGGCATAGAAGCTGGAAATGATGGCTGGCAAATCCATGGGGAAGGCATCAGGACCGGGCAGTTCTTCCATACGGTTGCTCATTTCACGCAAGGCCTGAGCCCAACGGGAAGTGGAGTCTGCCAGCAGCAGGACCTTGAGGCCCATGTTGCGATAATATTCTCCGATGGTCATAGCGGTATAAACCGAAGCTTCGCGCGCTGCCACAGGCATATTTGAAGTGTTACAGATGATGATGGTTCTCTCGATCAGCTTGCGTCCGGTTCTAGGGTCGTCCAGCTTGGGAAATTCCACAAAGAGTTCCACCACCTCGTTTGCCCTTTCTCCGCAGGCAGCCATGATAATCAGGTCTGCATCTGCGTTTTTGGAGATGGAGTGTTGCAAAACAGTCTTACCGGCGCCAAAAGGCCCGGGAATGAAGCCGGTGCCTCCTTCTGCCATCGGATTCAGAGTATCCATAGTGCGCACTCCGGTTTCCATGATTCTAAAGGGACGGGGCTTTTCGGTGTAGCTTTTTATGGGGATTTTTACCGGCCAGTACTGGATCATATTGACCGCGATGTCCTTGCCTTCTTCATCTGTAAGCACGGCAATGGTATCCGTAAGCTTATATCTACCCTTTTCAACCATTTTCTTTACGGTGTATTCACCTACAAGGCCAAAGGGAACCATGATCTTATGGGAAATCCAGCTTTCGGGCACACTGCCCAGCCATTCGCCTGCGGAAACCTTGTCTCCAGTTTTGGCGATCGGGGTGAATTCCCAGGAGCTGTCCTCATCCAGAGGGTCAGTATATTCGCCGCGGGTCAAAAAGACCCCATTCATCTTGTTAAGATCGTTTTGCAGGCCGTCATAGTTCTTGGCGAGCATTCCCGGCCCCAGTTTTACTTCCAACATCTTTTCGGTAAATTCTACCGTATTACCTGTTTTCAGGCCGCGGGTGCTTTCGAACACCTGCGTATAGGCGATATTTCCAAGCACTTTGATGACTTCTGCCATCAATTTCACTCCGCCCAGATCAATGTAGCAGATCTCGTTTTGGGATACAGGCCCCGAAACCTCTACTTGAACCAGGTTTTCGATAATCGCTTTTACTATACCTTTGGTCATCGTTTTACCTTCTATTTTTGCTTTATTCTTATATTAAAATCGTCTGGAAATTCAAAGCTGTTTTCCAATTTGTTCAGAGTATCGTGAAATACCTCTTTGCCCAGCTCTGCATCCGCTATCAGCCAGCGGTTGATGATGCGTAGCTTGCTGTAATATCCCAAGATGCGATCGATATTGAAGTACTCAAAGAAGTTCTGTGCATCGATCCATTTGTTGCGCAACACGTCATAGCTGCGTTCCCGATAGAGGATGTTATTCTGCTCCCAGATTCGCATGAGCTCATCAAAGAAAGGATGGTCTTTGCCCAGGCTGAAATCCGCAGCGTGACTTTTCTTCAGATTGGTCACCGTCTCGTCATCACCGATCAGATAAGGGGCAAAATCCAGTTCGTGATGGCGGCCATTGATGGCAGAGAGGATGTTCTTGATATTGCGTTGCAGATCAAACCACTCTACGATAAACTTATTAGGGTGCTCTGCTGCAAAGTCAAAAAAGTGGGAAAGCAGCTGATGCTCCAAAACTGAGGAGGGCGGGAGCTCTTCTTCGGCAAAAGCATCGAGGATTGTTTGAGCTATGAAGGAAGGCAGGTAAGCAAACTCTTCAGAGGTGTCCAAATGCGGACTATCCGCCTTGTGCCGCAAGAAATCAAGGTACTTGACCCAGTATTCACGGCTATTCAGGCCTTCAGGATTAGGCTGCTTATCGTGTCTTTTGTATAGTTCCAGGAGCAGATTGGAAATCTCATCCGGCAGATGCAAGAGCTTCAGCAGATGATAATCTGCTTTGCTGAGCTGCTGCTGCGCCTCTTGGCGGAAAAGCTCTGGCGTGATTGCCAGCTTGCTATCATCTATCGAGATAGTGGGCAAGCCAGCTATAAAGTAATAGTACTGCCTGGCCATGATCAGCTGTCAAACAGGATCTTGGCTGTACGGGGGCGCAAATAATTTTTGAAAAGTTCGGCAAAATCCTCGTCGGTAAAGCTGAGTTTGTAACTGCCGTCGATGGGGGAGATGGTGAATCCGGCTTTGATTTGGGGGCTAAAATCAATCTTGAGCTTGCCCTGGAAGCTGGACTTCAAAGAGCTGAGAAAGGCTTCATCGAGTTTCTTTTGCAGATTCTCTGTGATGATGATGCCGGCATCACCTTGCTTCCAGCCGGCCAGAGATTCTTTGATCAGGGTTTTGACAAATTCCGTATCCTGAAAGCTCTCTTTGCTGGCCTGATCCACACTCACTTTAAGAATGAGATCGGTGATCTTTTGTTTCAAGGCAGCAATGCTGTGACTACCTGCCATTTTGAGATCGCCCTCGGTGTTTTTCTTCAGTTCCTGGGCTTGTCTTTCTGCCTTGGCCAGTTCTTGCTCAGCCTTGGCTTTGGCATCTTTAATCATGGTTTCAGCGTCTGCTTTGGCTTTGTCCAAAATCTTTTCTGCTTCGGTATTTGCTTTGGCTACACCCTCTTCATACACTTTTGTCAAAAGGTCTTGCAGCTGGTCGCTCATAGTTATCTCCAATGTTTTCTACTTTTATGCCAAATTATACATTCAGCCTTTTTCTGTCAATCAGTTTATGCAAATAGCTTTGCTTCCACTACGAATATCACTTCTTAAGATGTTCATGCAGAAAGTCATGATACTCTTTATTCTTGAAGACCAATTCATCGTGGGTAGCTTTGTGTGCTCTGCCAGAGGAATCGATGAAGAGCACGGTATCTACGTAACGTAAGGTAGATAGCCGGTGTGAGATCACGATTGCGGCAGTATTGGGATAATCCCGGTTGATATCATGCCAGAGCTTTTCCTCGTTTTCGGCATCCAGAGAGGCGGTGATATCGTCTAAAATCAAGAGCTTGGGGCGTTTGATCAAGGCCCTGGCTATGGTGATGCGCTGTTTTTGCCCACCGGACACACCCAGTCCCCTGTTACCTACGGTGGTCTCATCCTGCTGGGGGAAAGCCGCAATCTCATCCTTCATCTGTGAAGCAGCCAGAGCGGTAAGGTATTCCTCTTCTGAGGCCTGATCATTGGCCAGCATGATGTTTCCTTTGATGCTGCCGCTAAAGAGTGAAGGTTCTTGCGGGACGTAAGCCACCATCTGACGCAGGCTTTTGATATTGATATCTTCCAGATCTTCGCCGCTGATGATGATCTTGCCACTATCCGGCTTGATCAAACCCAGGATCAGATTGGCAATGGTAGTCTTACCGCTGCCTGTAGCGCCCAAGATCAGCAGTTTTTCGGTGGCACCAAGCTGGAAACTCACATCCTGGAGCACTTTGGTGTCCTTTTCAGGATAGCTGCAATACACATTTTCAAACGCGAGTCCACTGAAGGAATCCATGTCCTTCCCATGTTCTTCTTCCTTGATAAAGGTGGGGTGATACTTCATCTCTTGCAAGCGATCTATATTCACGAAGGCCTGTTTGCCGGAGACAAAAAGCTGTGGTAGATCCAGAAGCGGATAGATCATCATGGAAAGATAAGTATAAAACAGGAAGAAGGTGCCCACAGTGATCTGGCCTTTCACCGCCATATAGCCGCCAAAGAGGATCACGCCGATCTGGGCAAAATAGTCTATATATTGATAGATGAGGCTGAGGACAGCGTTCAGCTTTACCACGCTCATCTCGGTCTTAAAGCGCTTGGCCAGAGCGATGTCGAAGAAACGATTATACTTCTCTTCACTCACGTAGGACTTCACGATCCGGATTCCGGAAAAGCTCATTTCGAGCTGGTTATTGATATCTGAGATCGCCCTTTGATTGCGGGCAAAATTCGTATAGAGCTTTTCTGAAGTAAAGTAAAAGACCACCATCATCAGAGGCAGAGGCGCGATAGACAGCAGAGTGAGCCTCACATTGATGCTGAACATCACGAGCAGAGAAAACATGATCAGCGAGAAGGAATTGAAAGCTCTGAAGATACCGCTACCCATAAACCAGCTGATCTTGGGATATTCTGAAAGGTCGTCTGTGAGCCGGGTTACCACGTCACCCGTACGGAATTTCTGGAAGAAGCGGTAATCCTTTTTCGTGATATGCTTGAAATACTGCATTCGGATAGTATGCTCAAAACGCAGGTTTACCCATGCCCGGAAACAGGGATAAAATCCCGTGAGAAATTGCGCCGCACCGATCGCCAAAAAGAGCATGATGATGCGGTTCACTTCCACCATCGGAGTGGGGTAGAGCTCTGGCTGGGCCAGGATGTCCTTAAGTAGATCGATCATACGCTTGAAGGCATAGGGATAGGCTATCTGCACTGCGGAAGACGCCAGAGTGAAGAGCACCATGATCAAGACAAACCACTTTTGCGCTTTGTATTGGTCCAGGATCCATTTGATGTGCTTATTCATTGTCACTCCCGAGTAGCTGCAGTTCTACGAGCTTACGGTAGTCCTTGCTCTCGCGCATCAGGGTGTGATGATCCCCGCGGGCAGTAATCTTGCCTTCATTAAAGTACAGAATTTCATCCGCATCCAGAACCGAGGTAAGTCTGTGCGCCACCACCACGATAGTTTTGCCTGAAAAGACCTGGTTCATGGTGCGCTGGATGCGCGCTTCGGTCTGAGGGTCGATAGAGGCTGTGGCTTCGTCCATGACGATGATTTCGGCATTGAAGGCCAGGGCCCGGGCAAAGGAGATAAGCTGTTTTTCGCCTTGGGACACGTTTTGTCCGCGCTCCGCCAGCTCGGAATCCAAGCCCTCGGGCAGGGCTTTGACGAAGTCTTCCAATTGCACGATATTGATGGCATCCTGCACCTGCTGCCGGCTTACCTTATCGTTATACACCCGCACATTTTCCAGGATCGGCCCGGGAAAGAGGAAGATGTCCTGCAGGATGAGGCCTATTTTGCGGCGCCAGGCTCTGAAATCCAGGCTTCGCATCGGCACGCCATCGATCAGGACACTGCCCTTTTGCACGTGATAAAAGCCACAGAGCAGGCTCACCGAAGTGGTCTTACCGCTGCCGGAGGGACCTACCAGGGCGATCTTCTTGCCCTTGGGAATGGTGAAAGAGACGTCTTTGAGTACCCAATCCTCGCCTTCATAGGCAAAGCTCACGTTTTCAAAACGGATATCCCGCTCAAAGGTCGGCAGTTCTGTACCGGTAAAAGTCTCATCTTCTGTGCCCAATTCAGTAAGCTCCAGGATTCTCCTCAAAGAAACGAAGCTCCGTTGCATCTGCATGAAATTTTCACTGAGGTGCATGAGGGGCCAGATCATGCGGTAGATGTATTGGATAAAGACGATCAGGGTGCCCAAAGTGGCCACTCCGGCGATGATCTTGGGTGCAGAGATCATGATCACGATCACCACAAACAGCACGTTGAAGATAAACATAAACAGGCTCTGAAAGCCGTATTCGATAAAGCTGGTTTTCACTTCCGTGCGTTTTTTGTCTTTGGAGGCCTGGCAGAGGTCATCGATCACCCGCTCCTCTTGATTCAAGGCCTGAATCATCTGCATACCCTGTATGTAATCTGTGACCTTGGCCGAGATGATCGCATATTTTTCCCTGATTTTCAGGAAGAACTTCGTGATATACTTAAAGACAAAGGAATACATTACGATGCTGATGACTATGATGGGCATGATGTAAATCGTAGTACTCCAGTCCCTTACCATCAGCACCACAAATACTCCCACAAAGAAGAGCAGATTGCCAATGATGGTGATGGAAAGCTCGCTGAAGAGCACCTTCACGCGTTCGCTATCGCTCTCTACCCGTGCGATGAGCTCTCCTACAGGGCGTTTATCAAACCAGCCTATGGGGAGCTTGAGAAGATGGCTAAAAACTTCTCCCTTGAACTTGGTGATGATTTTGATGCCCAATCGACTGAGCAGGACGATCTGCAGATAGGAAAGCAGCCCGGAGATCAGTACCACCCCGATGAACATAAAGCCATAGCGAAACATCTCTGTCATATCCTGATTTGGGATGCTCTTGTCGATAATCAAAGCCAGGATCAGGGGATCCACCAATCTCAGAGCGGAGGTGACGAGCATCGCTATCAAACCGAAGACGAGCAGGCCCATATCCTTTTTGATAAAAGGATAGATCAGTTTCAGATAGTATGAGATTTTTGGCTTTGGCTCGAGCTCTGACATGTGGATTTACCCTTAAGACTTTATTTATGCGCTGCGGCTACAAGCAAGCAATTAGCTTTTTAAGCGCTTCGATTTCAAGAATTTACCAGTCCGATTTCCATTGAATCAGTCGCAAGACCTCAGGTATAGAGCTGGGGCTGGAGTTATAAAAGACATCAGCAAAGAACATATCTGGACAAAAAACACATTGGTCGGGATGAGAAGATTTGAACTTCCGACTTCTCGGTCCCGAACCGAGCGCGCTTACCGGACTGCGCTACATCCCGACCGTGTTTTGACACGTTTTTTAACTGATGCAATAGTGTCAAGATTATTCTTTGCCGATAGCCTTCAGCAGTTTCTCTGCTTCCTCGCTGCTGATCTTGCCGGATTCCAGCATATCCAGTATCTTGAGTCTGCTACGTTCGGAGATTTCTTCCTTTTCCATCTTCTTTTTTTCAGCCGAGAGATAGGGTTTGATCAAGGGGGAATTGACTACCTTCATCACATAATCCTTGATAGAATCCGTATTGAGGTGCTCGTATTTGAGCTCGTCAAATTCAGCTTTCACATTTTTGAGGCCGCTCTGGATGCCATCGTAAATCTCAGAGCCCAGATCCTCCAGCTTACCCAGCACCATAGTCTTGGTTTCGTCAAAATCGAAGCTTTCACTTAGCTCTTTCAGTTTGGAAATCGCGGAAGAAACCTTCTCTTTGATTTTCTCTTCATTGATGGAATCTGCAGCCTTTTGTAGAGAAGCGATCACTTTATTAGCTATTTCCACCACTTCAGCTTTCTCTTCGCTCGTTTTGGCATTCTGGAAGGCTTCTTTGAGTTGTTTAAAGCCGTTTCTGATAAAGTCCAGATTGATATGGCCATCGCTGGAAAGCTTGATCAAGCCGTTTTCGGTCTCGATACTGATCTTGGTGATTTCTTCTCCGTCATAGATATTTTCTATCTTGAAGGTTCCTTCTTCCTTAATCACTTCGGCATCAAGTTTGGATTTGAGGTTTCCTCTTTCGCTCTCAGCTTTCAAAGAGAAGCAAAAAGCCAGCGGCAAGACCAGATGCACTATGCCATTTTCGGTTTTGAACTTAAAATCTCCGCCTTCCACGGGCTGAGTTTCATAGTATATGGGTCCGTTTTCGCTTTCCACATCTACTTTATGATAGCTGGCCAGACGCACTTTGATGGGGCCATTCTCGCTTTCGATGTGAAGGCTTTCACCCGAAATATCCTCGGCTGAGATCGGTCCATTTTCCAGGTCAGCAAAGAGATTTCCTGCGGAATTATGGATTCTCAAGGGACCATTCTCACTTTCGATATGCTTGGCCCCATCACAATTGCGCACCGATATCGGAGCGTTTTCACTTTCGATATTTAGATCGTTGTTGAGACCGGAAAGGCCGAGCGGCATATTCTCAATCTCGATTTTCAGCAGCACACCGGCTGGTACTTTCAGCCGGATCTGAGAGCCTTTGCCCTTTTGCTCCAGATATCCAATCTCATCAAAATCCAGCTTTAGGGTTCCATCTTGATAATCTGCTGTCATGTAATCTTTGAGGTCAAAATCATCTCCCTCTTTCCTGAGGTTTAGTTCCCCTTCCAAAACTACGGAATCACCGTCATTAGCTTCGATAGCCATTGGCGCCATCAGGTTTTCCAGCTCAATGGTTTCGAGTCCGTCATGTTTCCACTCTTGTTGTACTGTAAGTTTTGTCATTGTTCTCTCCTTTTTGAGATCATACTGAGGGCTTCATCCACATCGATAAAGCCTTCATCCAAGTCTGCCAGGATATCGGTAAAATCACTATCCGCAATAGGGTGGCGGGTGATCACCTGATTGATCTCTGACAATCTGTTTTTGATGGTGGGGTACGAAATCCCCAATCTCTTTTCCAATTCCTTCAGATTCCCCTGCACCAAAAGGAAAAGCTTGATAAACTCCAGTTGGGAAGCCGAAAAGCCTGCCAACCAGTTCTTCTGAAATCTGCCCTGAAAGCTCACATCACACTTCGGGCAGTGATACTCACGAATCTCAAGTTCATGATGACACATGGGACAATTTATTAAATTCATACTACCACCTCGCTGTTCTTAAAGTCAGACTTGAATATTATGAATATCTGTCAAGAGATATCTTCAAGATTATTTAAACAAATCTCAATAATCTTAATATGACGTCGTGGCGAAGAGGCGCTTTATGCCTTTATTGATGCAATACCGCAGATATACTGGCGAGATTATCCCAAACTGGAAGCCACAACGCCAATACCTGGAAGGTTCTGCTGGAATAAGGACTAAATAGGATGCGCTCTGATAATTCCATTCTGCCGGAAAGCTCAGAAATTGCCAGAACCTTAAAACCATAAAACGTTAATACGCTAAACCCCTAAAAAATCCGCTTGACAAATACAGCCTATTTGGCTATTTGGCCAAATACGACAATAGAGAGGTCACAATGACTGATATTGCAGATTACGAACAAATGGCCAGCATCTTCAAAGCCCTGGCGCATCCCACGCGTTTGCTGATCCTGGTGAAACTCCAGGAGAAAGAGCACTGCGTCTGTGAGCTTCAGGAGATCATCGGCTTTGATATGTCCACCATATCTCGCCATCTCAATGTACTAAAAAACGCTGGCATCATCGATAGCCGCAAAGTGAACAACCAAGTGATTTACCGCCTCCAATACCCCTGTGTGCTAAATGCCCTGGAGTGTGTATTGGATCTGAAGTCCACCAATAAGGAGTAAAACATCATGAACGCGAAACTAAAAGAGCTGAAAATTCTGGGGATCATGCTGGGAGTATTTCTGGCAGCCTACTACATCCCCTTTGGTGCTCCACGCTTTCTTTCCGGATTGCATGAAGCCTTTTTTATGTTACAGGATTATGCCCGCCTGCATGTCCTTTTGTGTTTGATCCCGGCCCTGTTCATCGCCGGGGCCGTAAGTGTATTCACTGTAAATCCGCGGTAATCAAATATCTGGGGCCGAAAGCCAATAAGATCCTGGCTTATACAGTGGCCTCTGTTTCCGGCGCGATCCTGGCGGTTTGCTCCTGCACCGTATTGCCCCTCTTTACCGGAATCTACAAACGGGGAGCAGGCTTGGGCCCAGCGGTGGCTTTTCTGTATTCAGGCCCGGCCATCAACGTCCTGGCCATAGTTTTGACCGCTCGCATCCTGGGCCTCGAGATCGGCATCGCCAGAGCGGTAGGAGCGGTAGTTTTCAGTATCATCCTGGGGCTGATCATGCACTTCATCTTCCGCAAAGAAGAGCTGCAGCGGCAGGGCGAATTTGACTACCCTGAACTTCAGGAAAGTAGTCCCCTCTGGCAGAAGATTATCTATTTTGCCTTGATGATTCTGATCCTCATCACTTTGACCTGGGCAAAACCGGGTGGTTCCAACTCTGCTTTCATGAGCTTTATCTATGCCTATAAGTGGATTATCTCAGGGATCCTGGCCTTTGGCCTGGGCCTGTCTTTGGTCTTGATCTACGGCTTCAAGCTCTGGAAAGTACTGCTTACGGCCTTGGTGGTGACTGCCGCGGGAATCCTTTTTCCCTCTCAGCCGCTCATCGCCTATATCATCGGCCTGGTCATGCTTGTAGGCTTTTTGACCCAAGAAAAAGGCGAGCTGAAGGATTGGCTTGGTTCCACCTGGAGCTATACCAAGCTCATTATGCCTCTGCTCTTTGTAGGGGTGCTGATCGCCGGATCGCTCTTGGGACGCCCCGGACACGAAGCCTGGATTCCCTCCTCCTGGATAGAAACTGCAGTAGGCGGAAATTCCCTGGGAGCAAATTTCTTCGCCGCCATTTCCGGAGCCTTCATGTATTTCGCCACCCTTACCGAAGTCCCCATCTTGCAGGGGCTGCTGGGTAGCGGAATGGGGAAGGGACCGGCTCTGGCTCTGCTGCTATCTGGACCTGCACTATCACTACCCAGTATGTTGGTCATCAATACGGTCCTGGGTATTAAGAAGACTTCCGCCTTCGTCGTCTTGGTAGTTATATTATCCACCATCACCGGATTCCTCTTTGGGACCTTCTTCGGCTAAAATGTTGCCCTTATGTAGCGCAGAACGCCGTTTCTGCGAAACCTCGTTCTGCGCTACCACGCCAATGTTTTGGCTTGTTCTTTTGACCTTACAGTAATCTTCAGATTGTCCTTTTTCGGCCATTTTAGCAGCTGAGCCACGTGGTTCCTCTGCATAGCTTGTCGTGGAGATGTCGTGGAGATAAGAGGATTTATTCCTACTATCTCCACGACATCTCCACGATATCTAATTGGATACGAAGAGCGTTTTACCCAGTATCTGAGGATGGAATTTTCAGGTATGCTTTTTACTGAAGACCCTAGGCTTCTCGCTCAATTTGCGGAATATCGCAAATAATCTGACGAAAACCAGCGGTAGCGCTGTCTTCAGACGGCGTTCGCATCGCTTTAGCTGGTGTTAAATATATCAGAATTGCTTTTACGATATTGCTTTACAAAGCTTGGATACTCACCGTCTGAAGACAGTGCTACGGCCGGCTAAAGCCAGCGTTACGATGCATCTTGCGTGCCCAGAAAAAGTATAGAGCTTGAACAATCCGCCACTACGATAAAACGATAAAACCTTAAAACGATAAAACCCCAAACAAATAATATGCCGATAAGTAACTGTATGACTGATATATTCACATCTATGAGGGTAACAACCGGTCCTGCAGACGAAGATTCTACTTGACAAAAAAGCAGGCTTTGCGGACTGTGTTTTAACATATGCAACAAGAACAACGCTGGGGGCGTAGTTCAGTTTGGTTAGAACGTCTGCCTGTCACGCAGAAGGTCGCGAGTTCGAGTCCCGTCGCTCCCGCCAGAAATTCGGACGCCTTTTGGGGCGTCCTTTTTCTTATAAGAGAAGAATTATGAAACTTTATAAAGCTCTATTTTCCTTGCTTAACCTCATGCTCGAGGTGATTTACTATATTAGCTATCCACTGTTGAGGCTAATAGGCGCGCTATATCAATATAATGAAGGCTTCCAAAGGCCAGCAAAGCGCCAGGACCGGCCGATCTTGATTCACGCAGCTTCTGTGGGTGAGGTCAATGCCGCAGTTGCTTTGATCCGAGAGTTGCTCAAGGAAGGCTATCCTGTCCATATAAATACGGTCACCATCACGGGTAGAGCTCTGGCGCGCAGCATTTTCCCAGAGCTCAGCATCAGCCTGGCTCCAGTGGATGTGTTGCACCTGAGGCAGAGGCAGATGCGCCTGCTGAGGCCCCGCCTGATCCTGATCGTGGAAACCGAGATTTGGCCGAATATGCTGTATGCAGCCAGTAAAGCTGCTATTCCCATCGTCTTTGTCAATGCCCGGCTTTCGGAGAAATCCCTAAAAAACTATCTGAAGATAAAGCCCTTACTTCGGATGATCGGTAGCTCTATCAAAGCCATCATGGCGCAGAGCGCGGAGGATAAGGCGCGATTTGAAAGACTCTTCAATACAGTGCCCGTAACCAAAGCTGGAAACCTGAAGTTTTGTCTGGAATTACCTGCTTACGATGAGATTAAAATCAAGTCTGATCTGGGCATAAAGCAAGATGACTTCGTCCTCTGTTGGGGCAGTTCACGGCCTGGGGAAGAGGCGCTGATCCTGGGGATCTTGCCCGAACTTAAACAGCGTATTCCTGCTCTGAAACTGATCCTGGCTCCCAGGCATCCGAAACGCATCCCGGAAGTAGAGAAATTGCTGAGTGAATCTTGCCATCAAAAGCTCTCTACGCTGGAGCCTAAAGCGGATTGGGACATACTTTTGATCGATGCCCTGGGGCATTTGACTTCAGGCTACGCTATCTCTGATCTGGTGATAGTAGGAGGCAGTTTTTATGATTTTGGGGGACACAATCCTCTGGAGCCCGCCTACTATGCCAAGGCGATCATCATGGGAGAATATTACTCCTCCTGCCGGGATTCGGTGCTGATATTGAAAGCTGCAAACGCGATCATCATCTCAAACCAAGATAAGCTCTTGGAAGACATAGTGATTCTGGCTGAAAATCCCTTGCAAAGAGCAGAAATGGGGCGACAAGCAAAAATAGTCTTGACGGAAAATGCACATGCGCTAAACGTTCATGTAAGAGGTATAAAACAATGTCTGAAATGATTCGTGAAGCCATGTATTACAAAAAACTCGAGGGCGGTCTACTCCAATGCGAGCTCTGCCCACATTACTGCGTAATCCCAGTGGGGGAGATGGGCAAATGCAGGTCCCGGGAGAATATCGCGGGTAAACTAATGGCGGTGAATTATGCCAAAGCTTTGGGCATCTCGGTAGATCCCATCGAGAAAAAGCCCTTTTACCACTTCCGACCCGGCACCAAGATCTTGTCTCTGGGACCGAATTCCTGTAATCTGAGCTGCCAGTGGTGTCAGAATTATCAGATTTCACAATTTGAAAGCCCGACCATAGACCTTTCTTTGGAAGAGCTTTATAGTGGGGTCTTGAAGCACAATCCCACTACCCGGCAGATTGCCTTTACCTATACTGAGCCCCTGACCTGGTATGAATATATCCTCGATTTTGGGGTTAAATATCCCGAGGTCAAGATTGCCCTGATCTCCAATGGCTTTGTGAATCCAGAGCCTCTGGCTCAGCTTTTACCGTATATTGCGGCCATGAACATCGATATCAAAGGGATCACGGAAGATCTCTACAAAGCCCAATGTGGCGGAAGTTTGAGGCCAATCAAAGAGAATATCCGCAGGGTCTGGGAAGCCGGTGTGCATCTGGAGCTTACTTTGCTGCTCATCCCCGGACTCAACGACAAAGAGGAAGAGCTGAGTGAGCTGGTGGATTTTGTCGCCTCGATCAGCCCTGAAATCCCGCTGCATATCTCGGCCTACCATCCCACCTATCTTACCGATCTGCCCGCTACCAAGGTGCAGGACATCGCCAAAGCTCGCAAGATTGCGCTGACCAGGCTTTCTTATGTATATGGCGGGAATTTGGCTGTGGATGGTTTTCAGGATTGCCTGTGTCCAGACTGCGGTAAGATACTGATTCGCAGGTCACTTATGTCCTCAGATTGCCAAATCAAAGCCGATAACAAATGTCCGCATTGTGGGAGACATATCTACGGGCTATATGACCACTAAGCCATTAAAAAGCCTCACCATCAGCGATGTGATCCTGATTCTGGCTTGCCTGATAGTAGCAGGTCTGCTGTGGCGAAACCACGCTGCGGCGAAAGGCGAAATGCTCTATATCTATAAGGAAGACGCCCTGTGGGGAGAATATTCCTTGGCTGAGGATCTGGTTATCGAAATCGACGAGCATAATACAGTGCAGATCCTGGATGGCAAAGCGCGCATACTCAGCTCTGACTGTCCGGATAAACGCTGCGTAAAACAAGGCTTTAACAAAACTATGCCCATCATCTGTTTGCCCAATCGCCTGGTGCTGGAATTTGAACACCGGGCCAAAGAGCGCAGGCTGATCCTGCAATAGAGGAATAATGAAGATCGCACTTTACGCCTCCAGTCACGGCTTTGGCCACGCCTCTCGAATTGCCGCTCTGGCAGATAGCTTCATCCGCTTTGGCATCTATGTATATATCTGTACAGACCGTCCCCGTTTTCTCTTTCAGGAGCTGAAGGCTGAGGACTATCAATATCGGGAAATCAGCATCGATAGGGGAGTGGTGCATGGTGAGAATTTGGTTACGGATCTGCCTGCCACGAAGAGCGCATTGCTCCGACTTTTTAGCCAAAGAGAAGAGATCGTAAGCCGGGAAGTGGAATTTCTTCGTCGGGAGCAGATCGATCTGGTAATTGCGGATATCCCCTTTTTTATCGTGGAAGCTTGCGGCTATGCGGAGGTTCCGGTCTTTGGAGTTTCAAACTTTGATTGGGCCTTTATCTATGGTGGCATCTTCGCGAATGATGAAGATATGCTGCCGATAGTCAATACCATCTGGAGTTTGCACCGTAGAATGGACAAGAGCTATCTGCTGGATCTGGGCAATGAAGACAGTGTGCCCGGTTTCAAGAACCCTGTGGCTGGAGGACTACTGGCCCGGGAAAAGGACGCGTTCAAAGACATTCGCAGTGAATATGACATCGCCTTGGGCGTACCCATCCTGCTGATGATGTTTGGCGGAGAGGGGGCTATAGATCTGCCTTTATCAGAGATCTGTAAAGCCTGGACTGGCGTGATAATGAGCCCGTATCAGGCCTCTGGGATCGATAATTTAATCAGAGTTTCGCCGGATGAAGATTTCTTAAGTCTCATGCAGGCTGCCGATCTGGTGATCTGTAAGCCGGGCTACAGCACTTTTTCGGAGATCCTCTCTCTGGGCAAATCCATGATCTGTGTTCCGCGCAAAAACTATCCTGAAGAAGAGGTTCTCCTGGCTGGAATAAAAGATTATCCGCCAGCGATGGTCGTAGAAGACTTCCCGCAGGATGTGGACAGCATCAAGGCGCTTTTTGCACAGCTTCCTCACGGGGACTTTGCGCAAAAAACATCCAATAGTGAACTGGAAGGGAAAATGCTGGCCGACTACCTGAGACTAAAGTATCCTGAAGATAGACTGCTCAGCGTTTGCGATCTGGGCTCAAACAATATGAACTATATTTTGTATAACAAGAGTAGGGGAGAGCTGATCCACCGGAGCTGGTGCAGTACCTATCTGGGCCTGGATTTTGCGGATGGGGTGCTTCCGGAGCAAAGTCTGCTGCGGGCCTTTGAGGCTACCCAGGACATTTTGGATAGAGACCGCTGGCTGCCCTCTGAGAAATACTTGATTGCTACAGGTGTGAATAGAGTGGCGGCAAATGCCTCTGAACTGCTGGATCGCATCTCAAAAGAGTATCAGTATAAGACTAAGATCATCAGCGCAAAAACCGAGCTGCACTATGCCTGGCAGGCTGCTGTGCCTCTGATGCAAGAGGGCATGAATAACCTTGTGATCGATATCGGGGGAGCCAGCACAGAGCTCGCCTGGTTGGATGCTGCTGCCAGGATTCGTGGAGTATCTTTGGACTTTGGCTTGCAGAGCCTTTTACGCTATGCAGAAACAGGTAAGTCTGCGGCTCTTAAGGTGCAAGATGCTCTTAAGGATCTCCCTAAACTGCAGAATGTCAAGATCATCGCTGTGGGGCTCACGGCTACAGTGTTGGCCAGGGTCTTGAAGAAAATTGATTATCGCAAGGTTTTGCACAGTTCTGAGCTGGTAATCAGCCTGAAAGATATACAGGACTACAAATCTGCGCTGGAAGATGATGAGAATAATGGGTATAAACAACTGGTAAATAGCAGGTTTGAACTAAATACCATCAGCCTGGCAGCACTCGTCATGGAGCAATTACTGGACAGATATGGCTGCTGTGATTTTATGGTATGCAACGATGGAATATCTTTAGGATATGCAAAATGGATAAAATGAATGAATTAAGCTTTGGAGCCGATGATTTTAAGGTGATCGCCGGTCCCTGCTCGATAGAAGATTATGAAAGCCTTTACGAAACCGCGAAAGACCTGAAAGCGCGGGGTATCACTATGTTACGTGGAAGTGCCTATAAGCTGAGAACCTCAGTGCACAGCTTCCGCGGGCTGGGTGATGCCGGAATATTGCACATGGCCCAGGTGGGTAAAGAATTGGGGCTCATCACAGTATCTGAGATTACTCAGACCGATAGGGTGGAGTATATGGCCAGCCATATCGACATCCTGGTGGTGGGGACCCGAAATATGAACAACTACCCTTTGCTGGAGCTTCTGGGCAAGATAGACAAACCGGTGATTCTCAAACGCGGAATCGCTGCTACCTATGATGAATGGTTGGCTGCCGCGGAGTACATCATCGAAAGTGGAAATGAGCGTGTAATTCTCTGCGAACGTGGGATCCGCACTTTTGAGACTGGAACCCGCTATACGCTGGATATATCGGCAATAGCGGTGATGAAACACAAAAGTAATCTGCCCATCATCGTCGATCCTTCCCATGCCGCTGGAAACCGTGCACTGGTCCCATCTTTGGCACTGGCCGCTATCGCCGCTGGAGCAGATGGACTGATGATCGAATCCCAAATAGATCCCAAGGATAGCATTTGCGATGCAAACCAAACCGTGAGCCCGGACGTAATCAGCAAAATACTGCAGCTCGCTCCGGAACTGCGTTTGCTTTTAAAGAAGGCGAATTTTTGAACTACTATATAGAGACTTACGGCTGCCAGATGAATGTGGCGGATAGTGAACTGATCATCTCCATTTTGAACGATGCGGGACACATTCAGTCACAAGACATCGATGTTGCGGATGTATTGCTCTTTAATACCTGTTCGGTGCGCGATCATGCAGAACAGCGGGTATTGGGCAGAATCTCAAACGAACGGCATCGTAAAAAGAGCAAACCGGAACTGAAAATAGTGCTTTTGGGTTGCATGGCCCAGAGAATAGGGCAGAGGCTGATCTCAGAAGATCTGGGTATAGATTACGCCGTGGGGGTGGATCAGTATAGAGCACTCCCCCGCCTTCTGGATGAGGATCGAGGCTCTGAACTGGGTTTCGATTCCTCTGAGAATTATGAACGCATGCTGCCTGTGCACCAAGGGGAACACTGCGCTTTTGTGACCATTATGCGAGGTTGTAACAATTACTGCTCTTATTGCATTGTGCCCTATGTGCGTGGCAGAGAACGCAGCCGACCCTATGAGGATATTCTGCAGGACGTGAAGGGTGCCGTAAAGCGGAAAATGATGGACGTCACCCTGCTCGGACAGAACGTCAATTCATATCATTGGAATGAATTAAGCTTTCCTGCATTACTGTCAAAACTGCAGGAAGATGTACCTGAGCTCTACCGACTACGCTTTGTGACTTCTCATCCCAAGGACCTTTCGGATGACTTGGTTCAGGTAATGGGACAGGGCGGTAAGCTCTGCGAACATATACATTTACCCATGCAAAGCGGCAGCAATGAAAGCCTGAAGCGCATGAACCGCTCTTACAGCTATGAACAGTATCTGAACCGGGTACGAGCCCTCAGAGCTGCCGTGCCGAACATTGCTATCACCACAGACCTCATTGCAGGCTTTCCCGGTGAAACTGAAGAGCATTTTGAAGCTACTCTATCAGCAATGCGTGAAATTGAGTTTGATTATGCATTTTGTTTTAAATATAGCGAACGTGAAGGAACTGCAGCGGCAAAGTATCCCGATCAGCTTCCGGAAGAGATTCGCCTCAGCAGATTGCAAAGGATGATCGAACTGCAACGGGAAATCACTTTAAGGATATACCGCGCTCAGATCGGAAAAGAAATCGAAGTCTACGTGGAAGACTTTAGCAAAAAAAGTAAGAGTCAAGTATCAGGTAAGACCAGGGATTTCAAAATCGCGGTTTTGGATGGTGATGAATCTCAAATTGGAACTTTGGCAAAGGCGAAAGTAATCGATGCCACAGCGGGGACCCTGATCTGTGAGTGACGCAAGCACTTGTAGTCTTAAGACATGTTATGTAAACTTGCTGGCATTTAGGCATCTTGTTCGGGTGCAGATACTTGCCTCTACCCTATTTAAATCATTGGAGACCATATGAAAAGCATGACCGGCTTTGGTAAAAGCCATAAAGCACAAAGCAATATCGAATGTGACATTGAAATAAAAAGCGTGAACGGACGCTATCTGGATTTGAAAAGCTACATTCCGCGGGAGCTAAGCTTTTTTGAGCACACCCTCCGCAAAGAGCTCTCCAAGTGCGTCAGCCGTGGCACGATCGAGATCAGGGTCAACATAAGTGACCTGCGCGAGCCCAAAGTGCGCTTAAATGAGTCCAAATTGCGCAAATACCATGAAATCATCCTGCAGGCCCAAAAAGTGCTGGGTATTAAGGGCGATCCTCCGTTGGCGTTCATTCTGGATGAGCCCGGTGTGATCCAGAGCATTAACCAACTGGATGAAGACCCCGATATGCTCTCAATTTTGCAGGAAACCTTAAGCGAAGCCTTGAACAATCTGCTGAACTCTATGTATAAGGAAGCTGAGCAGACCAAAGTGGTGCTTATAGACTCCATGAACCAGATTTTGCCTGCGATCAAGCGCATCGGTACCCAGATACAACCCTTTAAAGAAGAGCTGTTTAACAATATGCTGAAGCGTACCCATGATATTGTGAGCACTTACAAGCTGGAAAACATGGAGCAGCGCATAGTGCAAGAACTTGCCATATATGTGGATAAGTACGATATACAAGAAGAGATCAGCCGTCTGGAGTCTCATATCAAGACTTTCCTGGATACCCTGGAGAAGCCACAGCAGGAAGATATCGGGAAGACTCTAAATTTCATCACCCAAGAGATGCAGCGCGAGGCCAATACTTTGGGTTCCAAATTCTCAAACAGCAAAACCTTCCCTGATATACTGATCATCAAAGAAGAGATCGAAAAGTGCCGGGAGATCGTGCAAAATGTCGCCTAAACCACTACTTTCCTGGAAATCCTGGCCTTTTGCGGAACGCCCTCTCAGCTCATCCCTGTTGATTGCCTTCCTCTTGTTCCTGAATTTCTTCTTATATAGACTGGCTATAGTAGAGTGGAGCATGCCCTTCTTCTATATCGCAGGTTGGGTCCTGGTGGTGGGCAACCTTCTCCCCTACTTCATTATTACAGAATACGATCTCTATGATCATGAGATCCGCATACGTTATATCTTTATCAAAGTCAAACGTCCCTGGACAGATTTTGGCTGTTTTTATAAGGACAAACGCGGAGTGATGCTATCAACATTTAAATTGCCCAGAAGACTGGATCCTTTTAGAGGACTGTCTCTGCGCTTTTCCAAAACTGGAGCAGAGGTGCCGGCCCTGCTCGAGATCTTAAGAGAAAAAATCGGCAAAGAATACTAAAGGAATTACATGAATAACAAAGACATAAATGATAAGATATTAAGCATATTATCAACCACGTACCCCAAAGGTCTTACCTACAGTGAGATCTGCGGCCAGACAGGCTCGACTAAGAAGACAAAGTCCTCTGTGAGCCAAAGCCTGGCAGCGATGCTGCTGGATGGAAAGTTGCTCAAAGAACGAAAACGTTATCGGCTCAGCAAACCGCCTCAAACACAAGAAACAGAGTCTCCTGCAAAAGGTCAGACTCCTCAAAAGGAACAACAGCAGCAGAGTTCTACACTCATTGAGGGCACATTTGATGCCACTTCCCTGGCCCGGGATCGCTCCTTCGCCTTTGTGCGCACTCCAGAACACGACTATTTTGTGGATAGTGAAGACACCTTGAATGCCTATCATAATGATAAGGTCTTAATCGAACCTCGCAAACGCAGCAGACAAGGCGAGAGCGGCGCGGTAAGACGTATCCTGGAACGAGCTAATGAAACGCTCCCGGGCAGCGTCTCCAAAGTGCAGAACCGCTGGATATTTGTAGCATCCAACCCTAAGATACACAGTTGGTTCGAGATCAGCGATCTGGGTAATGCACAGCCAGGACAAAAGGTGATACTCACCGTCACGAATTGGGGCAACCCCCTCAGCAACAAAATGCCGGTGGGCAAGATCACCGAAATTTTAGGCGAATCCGGTGATCCCCAGGTAGAACTTCTGGCTGTGATCCGTGAATATCAATTGCCGCTGGAATTTCCCGAAGATGTGATAGAGGAAGTATCCCGCCTGCCAGAGCATCCTCAGAAGGCAGATATCTCAAAACGCCAAGATCTTAGAAGTCTCTTTACCTTCACGATCGACCCTGCTTCTGCCAAGGATTTTGATGATGCCATCTCCATTAAAAAGCTGGAAAAAGGCTATAGACTTTGGGTTCACATAGCTGATGTATCGCATTATCTGCCAATCGGTAGTGCCGCTTTTACGGAAGCAGCCAAACGTGGTAATAGCTTCTATTTTCCCAAGAAAGTGATTCCCATGATTCCGGAGCGGCTCTCCAATCTTATCTGCAGCCTCAGACCTGGAGAAGACAAACTTTGCATGACTGTAGAGACAGAATTTGATTCAAGCGGTAAGGTACTGAAACAGAGGCTCTATGAGAGCGTGATCTCCTCTGATGCCCGCCTCGCCTATGAAGATGTGGATGAGTTTTTTGACGGCAAAGAGACAAAGCTCTCCCCCACCCTCAAAACAGCATTGCAAGAAGGCCGGAAGCTCTCAGCAAAGCTAACTAAAATGGCTAAAGACGCAGGTTATATCTTCTTTGATCTACCCGAAATCGAATATGAATATGATGAAGATGGCTTTGTACATCGTCTAGGTCTGGCAGAGGAAACTGAGAGCCATAAACTGATCGAAAACTTTATGCTCGTGGCCAATAAGTATGTGGCGACAGAGCTTTCCAAGCGCGCACCAGCTACGATCTACCGCATCCACGAGGACCCTGATAGTCAAAAGATTGAGAGCATGGCTGCGGTACTTGATTTCTACGGAATATCCTATATTGAACAGGAAAACCTGAATAAAAGCATCCAGCATCTGTTATACTCGCTGCCGAATAAGGATTATCATAGAGTCTTTGACCGCATCATCCTCAGAAGCATGAAGAAAGCCAAGTACACCACCGAACACATTCGCCATTTTGGCCTGTCTTTGGAAGATTATACTCACTTCACCAGCCCCATTCGTCGACTCTGTGATCTGGTAGTGCACCATCTCTGCAAGCGCTACATTTGCAAAACCAGCCAGGAAAACATCAGCCAAGAGCAGATCAAACATTGGGCCAGCGTAGCCTCAGAGCAGGAACTGCAGGCCGATCAATCTGAGAGAGATATCGAGCGTATATACAGCGCCACCTTCATGAAAGATCGCATAGGAGAGGAATTTACAGCCTTGCTGGTCTCCACCAATAGCTCCTCAGCTTTCTTGCGTTTGAACGAGATGCCCGTAACGGCTGTGTTGAAAAAAGACCAATTTGGTAAAGGGAAATGGGAATATCATGACCGCGAAATGCGCTTTGTGAACCCTGCCAACAACAGGTCTTTTGAGCTTCTGGACAGCCTGAAGGTCAGGATCATGGAAGTGAGCGACGATGTGTATCTGGAGCTCACCGATGCCCCTGATGCGCATACACATTACCACAATATCAAGAGGCCCTTGGCAGCGAAAGCTAAAAGCAATAAAGACAGAAAAAGGGTTGACGTAAGACCTGCCCGCAAAAAAGGTGACAATAAGACAAGAAATCAAAGCAGGAAGAAGAAATAATGAAACAAGCGATTGGGATATTTGATTCTGGAGTGGGTGGACTTACGGTCTTTAAAGCGATACGTCAGGCTTTCCCCCATCAGGATTTGATCTATTTTGGGGATACTGCCCGGGTGCCTTATGGACCCAAGTCTCCCAATACGATCATAGAATACTCTGTGCAAAATGCCAGGTTCCTTTTGCAACAAGGGATCAAGACCCTGATCGTGGCCTGCAATACCTCTTCCTCTGTGGCTATTCCTCATCTGAAGAAACTCAGCAAGATTCCCATAATTGGGGTGATCGATCCTGGCAGTGAAATAGCGGTAAGATCCTCTAAGAATAAACGGATCGGGGTGATCGGAACCGAAGGAACCATCCGCAGTATGGCCTATAGTAAAGCGATCAAACGCCTTGAGCCCACTGCAGAGGTTTTCTCCCTGGCCTGTCCTTTGTTTGTGCCCATCGTGGAAGAGGGCTGGCAAGATCATCCGATCGCATTAAAGATTGTGCAGGAGTATCTGAAGCCCATGAAGGATAACGATATAGACACCTTGGTCCTGGGCTGTACCCACTATCCTCTGCTTTCCCACGTGATCCGTAAGTATTTGGGTGACAAGGTAAAGCTGGTAGATAGCGCCGATGCCATCAGCGAACACCTCACAGAGCTCATGCCTGTAGAGGATGATGGCCAGCTTGGTAAAGACAGTTTTTTTGTAAGCGACAACGAAGATAAGTTTGCCAGCATCGCCAGCCGGATTCTCGGCAAAGACCTTGATGCCCTGAAACGAGTGCGGCTGTTTGAAAGCTGGTTCGTAGATTAGAATATTCCATGCGGTAAGGATAAGCCCCAGCGGGCAAATCTCTTGCCGATTTAAACAAAGCGATTATTTAAATAATATATAAAAAGAGGAAAACATGAAACCGATCATTTTAACTTCCGCCATTACGGGAGCTGAAACCACCCGTAAAGACCAGCCCAATTTACCTGTGACCCCCGAGGAGCAAGCCCTCGAAGCCAAAGCCTGTTTTGAAGCAGGAGCCAGGGTAATCCATCTTCATGTGCGTGAGGATGATGGTGCCCCCAGCCAGAGACTGGAGCGTTTCAAAGATTCTATCGACGCCATCCGCGCAGCCGTACCGGAAATTATCATCCAAATCAGTACCGGCGGTGCCGTGGGTGAACCTTTTGAGAAAAGGCTGGCCCCTCTTGCTTTAAAGCCTGATATGGGCACGCTCAACGCCGGAACCTTGAATTTTGGTGATGAGATCTTCATCAACCACCCCAAGGACATCATCCGTCTGGCCGAAGCCTTTAAAGAATACGGTGTAGTACCAGAAGTAGAAGTCTATGAATCCGGCATGATCGATATAGTAAGCAAATTGGTAAAAAAAGGCATCATCACCCATACTCCTCTGCACATCCAATTTGTCCTGGGAGTACCCGGTGGCATGAGTGGCAAGCCCAAAAACCTGTTGTACATGATTGAGCACCTGGCAGAAGAAATCCCAACAGCGACTTGGGCCGTAGCAGGAATCGGCAGATGGCATTTGCCCACTTCGATGATGGCGCTGGCTATGGGTGGTCACATCCGCTCGGGCTTTGAAGACAATATCTTTTATCACAAAGGCGTATTGGCAGATTCCAATGCCCAGCTCGTGGCCAGACTTGCCCGCATTGCGAAGGAGATAGGACGTCCTATCGCTACCCCAGCTCAGGCTCGTGAAATCTTAGCTTTACCAGCCAGATAAGGAGCCCCAATGCACTTAAGCGAAAACGCGCAAATAGTACTGCAAAAGCGCTACTTCAGAAAGGATGAAAACGGTGATTTTATCGAGGATTGGCCGGCTCTGGTCGAACGAGTCGCAGCTAATATCGCCGGTGGTGACGAAGCCTTAGAGAAGAAGTTTTATGCTCTTTTGGATAGCGGGGATTTCTTACCAAACTCTCCCACTTTGATGAATGCCGGGGCGGATTTGCAACAGCTTTCTGCCTGTTTTGTGCTGCCCATTGAGGATAGCATGGAAAGCATTTTTGAGACCGTGAAAAATGCCGCTTTGATCCATAAAAGCGGCGGCGGTACAGGCTTTTCTTTCAGCAGACTCCGGGAATCCAATGCCCGGGTGCGTTCCACCAATGGCGTATCCAGCGGGCCGATCTCCTTTATGAAGGTCTTCAATTCCGCCACCGATGCTGTGAAGCAGGGCGGAACCCGTCGCGGGGCCAATATGGCTATTTTGAATGTAGATCATCCCCAGATTATGGATTTTATCACCTGTAAAAAGAATCCGCAAGAGCTGACCAATTTCAATATCAGCGTAGGTCTTACCGAGACTTTCATGCGTGCAGTGGCCGACGATAAAGAGTACAATCTTATCTCACCTCATACCGGTAAAATAGCGGGACAACTTTCTGCCAGCAAGGTCTTTGAACTCATCGTGGAAATGTCCCACAAAAATGGTGAGCCCGGTATCGTCTTTCTGGATAGGATCAATCAGGCAAATCCCACTCCGGCTTTAGGTGAAATAGAATCCACCAATCCCTGTGGTGAACAGCCTTTACTCCCCAACGAGGCCTGCAATCTGGGCTCTATAAACCTGGCCACTCTGGCCGTTGAAGACGACCTTAATTGGACACGCCTCAAGGAAGTGGTGCGAGACAGCGTGGACTTTTTGGACTGCGTGATCGACCAATCCAAATATCCTTTGGAGACTATCGCTGAAATGTCCAGATCAAACCGTAAAATTGGACTTGGTGTAATGGGCTGGGCCGATCTGCTCTATCAGCTCAAAATACCCTATATGAGCCAGGAAGCGGTGGATTTGGCAGAGCGTGTGATGGAAAGTATCGATTTTGAAGCCAAGACCAGAAGCATGGAGCTGGCCATAGAAAAAGGCAGTTTCCCGAATTTCCCGGAGAGTATTTACGCCCGAGGCGAACTGAACCGGGAAGGAAAGTACTGCGACTGGGCAAAACTGGCCCGGGATATTCAGCAAAACGGCCTGCGCAATGCTACGCTTACCACGATAGCACCCACTGGTACCATCAGCATGATAGCGGACACATCCAGCGGGGTCGAACCTCAATTTTCTTTGGTTTATATAAAAAGCGTAATGGATACGGAAAAGCTGCTCTATGTAAACAAATGGTTTGAAGCGGCTTTGGAAGAATGGAATCTCTTGAATCAGGAGCTCTTGGAAGAAGTGAGCCAAAGCGGCTCAGTAGCTCATATCACCGAGATGCCGGGTGAATTGCAAGAGATCTTCCAGACTGCACACGACATTAATCCTGCCTGGCATATCCGCATGCAGGCTGCTTTTCAAAAGTACACCGATAACGCAGTAAGTAAGACCATCAATTTCCCCAATAGCGCCATGATCGAAGACATCCGTGAAGCGTATTTATTGGCTTATAAACTCGGCTGCAAAGGCGTTACCGTATATCGCGATGGCAGCCGGGAAAATCAGGTTCTCTCTGTAGGATCGGGTACTTCAGACAAGGACTCGGATACTACAGACAAGAGCTTAGAAGAGCGTAAGGTCGCCCCCAGACAGAGGCCAGAGGTCACTCATGGCGTTACCCAAAGGCTGGAAACTGGCTGTGGTCACATGTATGTGACTATCAATAAAGACACCCAGGGCGCCTGCGAAGTCTTTGTGCAGATGGGTAAGGTGGGCGGTTGTGCTTCTGCACAGCTCGAAGCCATAGCCCGTCTTTCCTCTTTGGCGCTGAGATCCAGGATCAAGATTGAAGCCATCATCCGCCAGCTCAAGGGTATCCGTTGCCAATCCCCGATGTGGCACAAAGGTAAGATGATTACCTCCTGCGGCGATGCTGTAGGTCAGGCTCTGGAGAATTTCCTCAGTATGCACGTAGATGGTGAACTCACCTCCATCCGCATCAGAGCAGAGCAAAGTGCAGCTCCTGCGGAAAACACTCCCAGATCCCAGGTTGCCACCTGTCCGGATTGTGGATCGGGAATCGAACACGTGGAAGGATGTCTCAAATGTCCATCTTGTGGATGGTCAAAATGTTAAGGAGAAACAATGCGTTGTAAAAAATGCAATACCCGTCTGGGCAGCCACGATCTGTGGTGTATGTCCTGCGGGGTTCAAAGCCCAGTAGTCAAGACAGATCTGGCGGCCTTAAAAAGCTTAAAACAAACTCGTAACCAGTTGAAAGGCAAGACCTCTTCCTTGGTTCCTGCGATGGGCTTTAGCATCATCTTGGGAGCCATCCCGATTGCCATCCTGATCTGGATCTTTGCAAATTATATCAATAACGAAAGCAACACCATCGGCCAGCTCATGTTAAACCTATCTCTGAAGTCTGTGCTGATAAGCCTTTTTGTGCCAATGCTATTGCTGCCCTTCAGTGTAATCAGCAAGCAGCAGGATTATGCTTTGAAATTGAAAGACCTGCTTGCCAGTATGAAGCACTATCCGAAATACTTGCTCTTTGCTTTGGTCAATGCAGTCGTATTGATTGTTCTATATCTGATCTGCTTTGGTTTTCCTGGCTTTGCCAGCGATCCCATCTTGAGATTGGTCTGGATCGTCTTGGTAAACTACTGGCTGGCGATCTCGTTGCCCGCTGTGGTGGTGATGGAGCGCAGGAAAGTCAATCCGATCAAGGCATTAAAGCTTAGCTATCAGCATTTTGCGGACGTGCGCTGGAATATCTATCTGTTGGCTTTGCTGATGGCTCTTTTCAATGGTCTCGCCTTTGTTTTTGCCATCTTCCCCCTGCTTTTCACTTTGCCGGTCATGTATTTTGCCTTCCGGGATTACGTGATAAAACTGGAAGAATACGAGCTCTTGGATTACAGGCTTTAAATCATGAATCGCAAAGAGATCTTTTCGCTGATCATCCTGATCCTGGTAGTATCCTATGGTGCTTACAAATACCTCACCCGTGAATACACTGAAGTTCGCAGTAAGTACATCCTGGATACCATCGTAGAAATCTCCGCCACTTCAAAATCCAAGAATGTGAGCTCTGAGATCGAAAAAACCTTCAACCTGATCCAGGACTTTGAAAGCAAATTCAACGAATACAACCCCGAAAGCCTGCTCGCAATGATCAATAGCAGCGAAGAAGAGCATTTTGATATGGATCCCGATCTGTATGAGCTGCTTGTAATTGCAGATAGTCTGTGGCAGATGACGGGGGGCTCTTTTGATCCTACCATCAAGCCGGTCTGGGATCTATGGAATTTCGGTGCAGAAGAGCCCGCTATTCCGGATTCCTTGCTGATCCTGGCTGAGCTGGAAAAGGTGGATTTCAGCCGCATCAAATATAACAAAGAGAGGCTCTACAAACCCCGGGGCATGCAGATCACCTTTGGCGCCATTGCCAAGGGCTATATTCTGGATAAAGCCCGGGAATATATGATCGAGCGCCATCTTTTAAAAGGCTTTATAAACAGCCGAAGTTCCATGACTTTCTTCGGCTACAAGATCAGCCCCCTGGTCTATATCCAGCATCCCAGAAAGGATGATGATAGCATTGCCAGCTTTAAGGTGAATAACCTCAGCATCGGCACCAGCGGTGACTATCAGCAATATTTTGAATTGGATGGCGAGCGCTATCACCATATCCTGGACGCCCATACCGGCCTGCCGGTGCAAAACATCTTTTCGGTAACCGTGGTCTCTGAAAAAGCAGCTTGGGCAGATGGACTCTGCACTGCGCTTTTCACCATGGACCCTCAAGAGGCTTTGGAAAAGGTCCGGGCGATGCCAAATACCAATACCGTAATCTACTACCTACAGGATGATGCCATCTTCTCTCTGAAGACAGAAGGTATGAAGAGCCTGCATTTTAACGAGAATCTATGAAAATTCCAGACTTACAGAGTCAAAATGATACCCGCAATACAATGATCGACAAGGTAGGCATCAAAGGCCTGCGCTATCCTATCGTGGTGGAAGACCGCGCCAACGAAACCCAGCACACCGTGGCAGATCTGGATATCTATGTAGAGCTCCCGCATCACATGCGAGGCACGCACATGAGCCGTTTCGTGGAGATCCTGCACCACTATCATCAGGAAGCCCTTATCGGCAATCTGGAGCCCTTCCTGAGAGAACTCAAGGCCTCCCTCAAAGCCGAGGCAGCTTATATCGATATCGCTTTCCCTTACTTTTTGACCAAGACAGCTCCGGTTTCCAAGATAGCCTCGATTTTGGCTTATGACTGCGTATTCAGCGCTTCTTTGAAGGATGAATATGAGCTGCTAATCGGAGTTACCGCACCCGTCACCACGCTCTGTCCTTGCTCCAAAGAAATATCCGAGGCGGGTGCCCACAACCAACGTAGCAAGATCACCATCAAGGTGAGCTACACAGGCTTTGTCTGGCTGGAAGAGCTCATTGAGCTGGCCGAAGCCACCGCTTCCTGCGAGATCTATTCTTTGCTCAAGCGCGTGGACGAGAAGTATGTCACCGAGAAGGCTTATGCGAACCCTAAGTTTGTCGAAGACATCGTGCGGGAAATCACCTTGAAACTCGAGAGTGATGAGCGGATTACCGGCTTCTTTGTGGAATCCGAAAACGCTGAATCCATACATTTGCACAATGCCTATGCCATGATCTCGCGCCCCGTTAAATGAAGATCAGCGATAAACGGCCTTTGGCGCTGAAGCAGTATATTGCGCCCAATACCCTGAAGCTGCTCTATGCACAGGATTCCTCCAATCCCTTGATCTGCTTGCAGCTCTATATCCGCACCGGCTCCGTTCAGGAAGAAAGCAGCGAACAAGGCTATGCTCATTTTTTGGAGCACCTCAGCTTCAAATCGACCCGTAAGTATCCCGACAACGGCATCAGCCGCAAAGCCTCTGAGATTGGCGCGATGATCAATGCTTATACAGATTATGATGCCACCTGCTACTATCTGATTCTGCCCTCAGAGCATCTGGAAACAGGGATGGAAATACTGGCTCAGATGGCTTTTCAAGCAGATTTTGATTCTGAAGATCTGCGGACCGAGAAAAACATTATAATCGAAGAAATCTACCAATATGAAGCCGAACCTGAGATGGATTTCATCGAATATATTCAGACTCACTATTTTGAAGACAGCCCCCTTAAGCGCCCCGTTTTGGGGAATGTAAAGTCTGTCAAAGCCGCTTCACTGAGCAAATTGAGAAGCTTTTACAAAAAGCACTATCATCCCGGCAATGCCTTCGTGGTGGCCACCGGTGATTTTGATGAGGATAAGCTCAAGTCTCTATTCAATACTCAATTCGGAGACTGGCAAGAGCAAGTCCTGCAAAGGATAAATGCTGTCTCTGATCTCCCCCACTCCTGGCGAGTATTTAGCCGTACAAAAAACGGACAGGAATACCTTGCCATTGCGCTGCCAGAGCTGAATGAAAGCCATCCTGATAGCGAGGCTTTGCACATTGCGATCCGGTATCTGGCAATTGGTAAATCGTCGATACTACACCGGGTTCTGGTTGAAAAAGAAAAGCTCTGCTCTTCAGTAAAAGTTTCCTCCCTGTCTGGTCTGCTTCCCGGAGCCAGTGTGATCCTCTTCTCACCCAGCCAAAAAGGGCAGGAAGCCCGGATCATGAAGATATTCTTCAAAGCCTGGGCAGACTTGCTTAGATTTGGTGTGCCTACCGAGGATGCTCAGCTCATCAAGCTGGATATCATTCACAATTGGATTTACAGTTTTGACGGGGTGGAGCACACTGCCAATCTCATTGCTGCCGAAGAATTTAATGGAGACCTCAGCCGCGTCTCAAATTACGGAGCTTATATCGAGTCCATCACCGATCAGGAGGTCCTGGCTGCAGCGCGAAGGTTTTGGCAGGCTAAGTACCTGGCCTTCTTTTATCAATCCAAACAGCCCATCAGTCCTGCTCTGCACAAGGCCTTAGAAACAGGGAGCAGCCAGGACCTGCCTCTGGCGGATGAAAATACTGCTCATCCCTATAAGGATAGCCCACAGGCGCTGAACCAGAAAGTCTTGCAGGGCAAGCCCAACTTTCCTGAGTTTCAGAGCTTCAGGCTCTCCAATGGCCTTAAATTCATCTATAATTATCTGCCCGGCAAAGACATCTGCGGATACGCTCTATCCAGCCCGCTCTCGCAACTCACAGAGAATAAGATCGGCACGAATTACTTTAGCACAGCGATGATGCTCTATGGTACCCAGAAGCGTAGCCACGATGAGATTATGCGCTTTTCGCGGCAGCACGGCTTTAATATCCGCGTGATCCATCACCTGGATAGCACCATCTTTCGCGGAAAGTGCAGTATCGCCGATCTACCCTCAGTACTGGATTTGCTCAGTGAGATCGTTCATGAGCCTTTATTTGATAAAGCCTATCTGGGCATGTTGAAAAGTGCTGCTGCCGATAGTATCCGTCGTGAGCGGGATTATCCCATCAGCATGGCTTACAAAGCCTGGTTCAGACAGCTCTTTGGCAAAAACAACAATCTCTACAGCCCCAATGGAGATATTTCTGATATCGCCTCAATTAAGGTGGAAGATTGCGAAACCTGGCATGAAAGCTGGGGTCTGGGAGAGGATTTTGCCCTCGCCATCGTGGGCTCACTGGAGCCTGAGAAAGTCTATGACCTGGCAGAAAAGTACTTTGGCCAGGGTGCCGGTAACAAGCGCGTACCACCCACAACTTTGAAATATGACCAGAGACCGGCTTCTTCCCGTCGGGTTTACAAAAAATTGGATCAATCCATTATCCATATCGGTGGCATCGGCTGTCCGGCTTCCAAACGCACCGATAATTCCGCTTTTCACGTTCTGGCCCACATCATGGGCGGCGATCTTTCATCCCGTATGTATGATATTCTACGCGAACGCTTTGGCTTTGCCTATCAGACCGGCTTTGATTTCTATTCTATCCAGGATCTGGGCTTTTGGTATGCTTATGCCTTTTGCGATCCCAAGCTTTATCTGAACTGTCTAAACAGTATGCGTGCAATTCTGGCCGACCTGCTAAAACACGGTATTACTCAAAAGGAACTGGATACAGCCAAGAACTTTCTCATTGCCATGTCGCGCTTTGACAATGAAAGCGCTTCCTATAAAGCAGCCACCATCGCGAACTTGATCTCGCTGAATTATGACCTGGATTTTTACCTGGATGTAGAACAGCGCATCACAAATACGAATTTAGCGCAGATTCATGATCTGGTTCAGCTCTATCTGAATCCGGAGAATCAAACCAGCTTTGTGATGGTATAGGAATGAAAACTCTCGGCATCGACATCGGCTCCCGCAATACCAAGATCGTCATTTTCGACCATGATAAGCACGAGATAGTTTTTAGCGCCTGGCAAGCCACTCAGATTTCGGCGACTGGAGCTGTGGATGAGCTTTTGCAAAAAGCCCAGAAAGCCGGAGCTGCAGAAGATATAGCAGTTTCATGTGTAACCGGCTATGGCAGAAAGATGTACACTCAGGCAGATATTATCAAAAGCGAGATTAGCTGCCATGCCGCCGCTTGCTACTTCCTCTTCCCCATGGCCAGGACTGTGATCGATATCGGTGGTCAGGATTCCAAGATTATCACTTTAAATGCTGACGGCAGCGTTAAAGATTTTGTGATGAACGACAAATGTGCGGCTGGAACGGGCAGGTTTCTGGAAATGACCGCTATGCGCCTGGAATGCGATCTTGATGAACTCTCGCGTCTGGCTTCAGAATCTGATCTTGAAATCCCTCTCAGCTCCACCTGCGTGGTCTTTGCCGAAACCGAAATCATCGGCCTTTTAGCTACCGGAAACACAGTAGCCAATATAGCCAGAGCGGTAAATATGAGCATCGCCCGCAGGATTTATACCCAGATGGCGCCTCTGATCTGTGAGCCCCCCATAGTCTTTACGGGTGGAGTGGCTCAGGGTGCAGACCTTGCCTTCTGTATAGGCAGGATGCTGGCTACAGACCTTTTAATCCCCCCCGATCCTGAGATCACCGGTGCGCTGGGGGCCGCACTTTTAGCGATATGAAATACGATTTTCATCTGCATACTCAGTTCAGTTACGATAGCAGAATGACGGGAGACGAGCTGCTGCAAAAGGCGGTCGATCTGCAGTATGACGAGATCGCCATCACCGAGCATCTGGATCTTTTGCCCCAGGAACTCGGCATCTACGGCCTGCCTTCGCTCAGCAAGTATGAAGCTTATATCAGAGCTTTGCAACATAAATACCCCCAAGTGAAGTTGCATAAAGGCATCGAGATCGGAGATTATCACCAGGTGCGTGATTTTGCCCAGAACCTGATCGCTGCTTTTGACTTTTTCCCCATCCTGGGCTCTGTCCACTTTGTTTCCCAGCACTTGAACGTAGCCATTCCCCTCAAAAAACCCCTCAGCCCTAAAGAGGTAGAAGAATACTACCTGCACAATCTCAAGCTGGCAAGCACTTGTGAGATAGATGTTCTGGCGCACCTGGGTGTGTATAAGAGATACTACGAAGATGCCCCAGATGAGAGTTCTGCCCTTCCCATCCTCAAAGATATTTTCCAGGTGATCATCGAGCGCGGCATCGCCCTGGAAATAAATCTGAGTAGCTTGCGCAAACCCTATCAGGAAGTGATCCCGGAACCATATTACATCCAAATGTATCGGGACCTGGGTGGCAGCCTTTTTTCCCTGGGCTCAGACGCCCATGTTTTGGGTGGATTTGGGGATGCGCATCTCATAGCGGAAAAACTGGGGATAGAGTCTATTGCTCCCCGGCGCAGAAGATAGCTTTCGATAATAATTATCATCGTGTAGCAATAAATACAAGCATATTTCAATGGACTATCGGCAGCAATCAAAATTGTTATGCAAGCCAAGATTAAACCTTCCTTGAACCGATTTCAATAGCTAAAAACTTCCTTGAAAGACGTTAGGCAAGGGTTTTAACCCTTGTACAATAAGCATCCACCTGTCACAAGACGATTTCCCGGCCTTTTAACCCAACTTTACCACTTTGAGTAGTTATATAGCTGTCCCGCAAGGACTTCAATTTTTCGTGGGGACTACATTTTCCAATCTTTCACAGGTTTTATAGTTGGATTCGGGCTCATGTTCAAAG
>JAJBAY010000104.1 GCA_020532515.1 Candidatus Cloacimonadota bacterium
TATATGCTTAATCCGTTCTCTTACAGTCGTTTATGAATATGTAGTTTTCATAATACTTGTCTTTTAATGCCGAGAAATAGGCCGAAAATACCTGTTTTTGCCCTGGGGGTGGTAAAGTCGGGTTAGGGCTCAGAGAGCAGTAGATGAGAGCTTGATATAACCCCGCTTATTTACAAGATCCAGCCCGATTTCCCTTTTTTTGGAAAAAAGAGATTGACAGAAATCATGATGCGCCAAGACTTGATGATATAGATATTATCCCTGATCTTAATAAGGAGGATCAATGAAGAAACATTGGCTCGTAATATTAGCCGTTATGCTGGTAGCTTCCGCTTTTGCACAGCGATATGAAGTTGTGGCATATCAGGAAGATTTTGAATCCGGCGAAAATGGCTGGACTCACTACGATGGTGCCGTAAGTCCCAACGACTGGCACGTATTTGATTATGGCGGCCCTCAGGGCAATGCATGGTGGATGGGAGATCCCTCTCTCGCTTCCGGCGGCAATATTGGTGGTTATTACAATCATCAGTATCTGGTGCTGGATACCCCTGCCCGTACCCTCACCGCTGCAAATGCAACTTTAACTTTCAAAATGAGACTGGGTCTGGAAGATCCAGGTGCGAGCGGCGGCTATGATGGCTGGGATTCTGCAAACGTCCGTATTTCCACAAATGGTGGAACTACCTGGAGCGTTCTCACAAATCCTACTCCTACCTATGATTTCGCAAACTCTTATGCTTTTGGTTTTGAACACGGTGAAGGCATGGGCATCCCCGGCTGGGGTGGCATTGTCACAAACTGGACCCCTGTCACGTTTAATCTTGCCGCTTATATCGGCCAGAGCGTGATGATCCGTTTTGCCTTTGCTTCAGACCCTGCCTATTCGACCGCTCAACAGGCGAATATGTTTGGCTTTATGGTGGATGACATCGCCTTTGGCGGCTATACCAATAATGGCGTCGATGATGGCCAAATGGTATCCAGCAGCCTGGTTCCCCTGGGTGGAGACTACTGGCACATTGCCACCGAAGCCACCGCTCCCTCACCTACGCATGTGATGAAGAATCAAAACGCACAAGGCAGCTACAGCGACAATATGCTGAACTATCTGGTGAGCCCTTCCATCACCCTGCCTTCCAGTGGCGAAATCTGGTGTGACTTCCAGGTTATGGGTAGTTTCTCCGCTGCGGGCACATTCCCGGACGTGGACTATTGGGGTTGGGAAATCTCTCCCGATAATGGCACTGTCTGGAATGCGATGAGCAATCCTTACGGTCTTGCCACTGGAACTAACTATGTGTATTCCGATGCTCCTACAGTCTGGGCTTCTATGATCCAAAGCTATTCCCTGGATGGGGTCATCTCTGATTATGCCGGCCAGACTGTGAAATTCCGCTGGTATTTCAAGTCCAACGCTACTATCACCGAAGGCCCTGGCATCATGATTGATGATTTTAAGATCTTCAATGATGTCTTCGTAGCTCCTCCGGAAAACCTTGTAGCCACAGTAAATGGCAGCGATGTTACCTTGAATTGGGCTGCTCCCGGTTCCGGTGGCGGCGGTGGCGAAGAAGGCTGGCTGCATTATGATGGCGATCCTTCCAACAACTCCGTTGGCACAGATGGCGTGGCAGATTTTGATGTTGCCGCAAAATGGAATGCCATGGGTGAAACAAACAGCATCTATCCTTATGTGGGCATGAACATCACCAAGATCCAATTCATTCCTGCAGAAGCCAATTGTGAATATTCTGTTCGGGTCTGGACCGGTGCTACCAATGCTTTGGTGGTGGATCAGCTCGTGAGTAATCCTATCTTAAATGGATGGAACGAAATCGTGCTTGACACTCCGTTCACCATTCCTGCCGGAACCCAGATCATGGCTGGCTATCGCTGCAACACACAAGCCGGATTTCCTGCCGGTGCTGATGCAGGTCCTGCCATTGATGGTTTTGGCAATATGATCCGCCTTGGCGGTTGGAGCACCTTGCTGTCTCAAGCTCCTACTCTGGATTACAACTGGAATATCAGAGTATATGTAGCTGATGCCGATGGACGTGAATACGTGCTTGGCGAGCTTCCCCAGAATGATACTGTCATGAACGGCAGCCTGAGCGCACATACCTTAAGAACTACCCGCACTTCTGCTTATAGAATCTATCGCGACGGCATCATGATCGACGAAGTGGGCCCTACTGTGCTTACTTATGTCGATAACAACGTGGCAGGCGGAACGCATAGCTATTACGTCACCGCTATGTACGACGCCAATGAATCCCCGGCTTCAAACACCGCGACTGTATTTGTGATGCCGAGCACGACCACTGAAGGCCTTCATGATGACGGCACGGCAGAACAAGGCCTGACCGTAGGCTCTTCCCGCCAAATGGCTGTGCTGCACGACCAATTTGTTGGTCCCGTTACCTTGAAATTTGCCAAGGTCTATGTGCATAATGTCTCGACTGCCAGCATCATAGTACGTGCCTATGAAGTGACTGAAAACGGTCTGCCTGGCGCAACCCTGGTCCAGGTTCAATATCCTGGTCCGAACGTGGTACAAGGCTGGAACTATATCCCCATCCCGGACACAGTAGTTCCCGAGGGCAATTTCTTCCTGGCAATCCTGGAAACCCCAAATGCCTCAAGCATTGGTGTGGATACAAATAATAGCGGCTTTAGCTGGGTAAATATGGGCGCAAGCTGGACACCTTATGCAGATGGAGAAATCATGATCCGCGCTATCGTTTACACAGAAAGTGTTGACGATCTTTATCCTCCTTCAAACCTCCGTGCAAACGCGGTAGGAAACGATGTCCACCTGGCTTGGAATGCTCCTGAACCTCCTCCTCCTGGAGAATGGATCACCTGGTGCAATCCTGACGTATTAGGCAATGGAATCGGCACCGGTGGTGTGGCTACCTTTGATGTAGCCCATCTCTTTGATCATGCTGATCTTGCGCCATACATGGGCTCTACCCTGACTCATGTGGGTTTTGTGCCCAATGAAGTCAATTGCGTATATACCCTCAAAGTATGGACTGGTGGCACTGCTACCACCCCTGGACCCTTGGTCCATTCACAGGTCGTTCCTACTCCCACCATAGGCGCTTGGAACGAAGTGTTACTTACCACTCCCATCCCTGTTCCTGCCACTGGCAATCTCTGGTTTGGTTATCAAGCCAATACTCAGACTGGTCATCCTGCAGGTTGTGATGATGGCCCCATGGTGCCTGGTAAAGGTAATATCATGAATTTCAATGGCTGGACTACGCTTGATCAGCTTAATGCTTCTCTCACCTACAACTGGTTGATCCAGGGTTATTTGGATCACAACCGGGCCATGGTGCGGATGCCTGAGCCCATTTATGAAGCTCCTAGAGCTCCTCAAAGTGGAAGATTGGCCATGCAGGTCAATCCTAATGCATCCTTAGCTTCAGCTAAAAACTATAACCGCGCTCTGATTGGTTACAAACTCTTCCGTGATGGCAACCTGGTAGCTACCATTCCCAATCCTGCCACACTTGCTTACATTGATGCCGACCTTGCGCTTGGTACTTATTCATACACTCTGACCGCTTTCTACAATAGCGGTGAGTCTATTCCTATAGGTCCTGTGGAAGTGACCTTGGAAGGCCTTGCTGCTCCTGCAGATCTGGCCGCGACAGTGGACGGAAATGACGTCAGCCTTAGCTGGACCAATCCCGCGCCACCTCAACCTGGTGACTGGATTTCCTGGTCGGACAATACTGTCATTGGAAATAGCATTGGAACAAATGCTGCTGCCAGTTTTGAAGTTGCGCATCGCTACGAAGCCAGTGATCTCCTTGAACATGTGGGTGGAGCTTTGACTCAGGTGAAGTTTACCCCCATGTATGCAGATTGCGTTTACACTGTAAAGATTTATACTGGTGGCACTGCCACCGCACCTGGCACTCTGGTGCATACACAGATAGTGAATAATCCCACCATCGCAGACTGGACTACCGCTATTCTCACCAATCCCATCACGATTCAGGCTAATACCCAATACTGGATTGGCTACCTGGTCAACACCCAGGGTGGATTCCCCGCCGGTTGCGATAATGGCCCCATGGTGCCTGGGAAAGGCAATTTGATGAAAATGGGTAGCTGGAGTACTCTGGACCAGGCTAATGCCGAATTCACATACAACTGGTTGATCCAGGGCTTTGTGGCTCAGGGCCGCAGCTTGAAAGCCATCGAGCTTCCCGCTATCGTCGAAGCTCCTCTGCCTGCAGCTACTGGTCAATTGAGCAGCCATTTCAACGTTCAATCCAGAGATTCCAGAGCTGTGCATATGGGATACAAAGTATATCGTAATGGCACTGCCATTGCCGAAATCAACGATCCCTTAGTGGTTACATTCCAAGATGATAACGTACCGAATGGTGATTATGTCTATGGTGTGAGCGCCCGTTACAATACCGGCGAATCTGCCCCTGCCACAGTCAATGTGAATGTCAATCTGCAGCTGGCCCCAGTAGTACTGGAAGACGGCTTTGAAGAATATGCCGACTTTGCTACTGAATTTGGTCACTGGACTCTTATTGACCAGGATAATTCAGAGACCTACGGTTTCACTGGCATAACTTTCCCAGGTAGCGGATCACCGATGGCTTACATCATCTTCAATCCTTCTCAGACCGTACCTCCTATCACGGATGTACTTCCACATACAGGAAGCAAGATGGCAGCCAGCTTTGCCGCTGTGACTCCTCCCAATAAGGATATGCTGATTTCACGTCGCATCAATCTGGGGACAAATAGTTCTCTGAAATTCTATGCCAGAAGCCATACCACAAACTACGGCATGGAACGTTTCAGAGTAGGCGTATCCATTATGCCTATCATCCTTCCCCAGGGCTTCCAATACATCACCGGCGCTGAAGATGTACAAACTCCGGCCACCTGGACCGAATACATGTACGACCTCTCTGCTTATGATGGACAAGACGTATATATCGCTATTCGTTGCACATCGAACGACGCCTTTGTCTTCTATGTGGATGATTTCAGCGTACATACCGATGGCGGAACTGGTTCCGAGGATCCTACTGCTCCAGTGCTCGTCACTGAGCTAAAAGGCAACTATCCGAATCCTTTCAATCCTGAAACTACAATCAGTTTCAGCACGAAAGAAGCCGGACCTGTAGCCCTCGAAATCTACAACGTCAAAGGCCAATTGGTCAAGAAACTGGTTAACGAAGACAAGGCCGCTGGCAACCACACTGTGGTTTGGAACGGCACTGATCTGAACAACCGTCCTGTCTCTACCGGCGTGTACTTCTACAAGATGAACGCTGGTAAATACAGCTCCACCAGAAAAATGATCATGATGAAATAACCTGGTAAATAACCAATAATATAGCCCCTGGTTCGGATTCGGACCGGGGGCTTTTTTAATGTAAAATGTAGAATTTATAATGTAGGATTAATTGTGAATTATCGGAGGTAGCTGAACGTAGTGGCGGACTCCGCTGCACCTACATCTTTATTTATGGGTTTAGAGGGTTTAGAGGGTTTAGAGGGTTTAGAGGGTTTAGAGGGTTTAGAGGGTTTAGAGGGTTTAGAGGGTTTAGAGGGTTTAGAGGGTTTAGAGGGTTTAGAGGGTTTACTGCAGGTGCGGACTCCGCTGCGCCTATACCCGCTTCAGCTGGAGGCTCAGCAGATCCTGAGCCATCTTGTCATCGAGTGTCGATGGCAGTTAAAAGTGCACCAGTTTCGGAAGTTTAGATTGCACCAGTTTGTGTAATAATAAACTTAGCCTTTTGATAGAGATATCAGGAGGTGAAATGAAAGGAGCCGATGTGTACAAT
>JAJBAY010000105.1 GCA_020532515.1 Candidatus Cloacimonadota bacterium
GTCTTGATCACGCTTTTTTTGCTCTCAGTATTGAGGACTTCTACTTTCTTCATCAGGTGATCGTCAACGAATGGGCCTTTTTTAATTGAACGTGACATTAATCATTATCCTCACACTATCTCTTTTTAACCGCTTTCACGATATAGTTATCGGAATACTTGCGGGTCTTGCGGGTTTTTCCGCCCTTGGCAAGCTTGCCCCAGGGGGATACAGGATGTCTGCCACCGGAGGATTTACCTTCACCGCCACCCATGGGGTGGTCCACTGGGTTCATCACTACTCCACGCACGGTGGGACGGATGCCCAGCCAGCGGGTACGACCGGCTTTACCGATCTTGATCAGAGAGTGATCACCATTGCTTACCTGGCCTATTGTGGCGAGGCATTCTTTACGGATCAGGTGCACATCGTTGGATGGCATTTTTACATGAACGTAGTCGCCGTCTTTGGCCACTACCTGAGCATAAGTTCCGGCACTACGGGCGATCTGACCGCCGCGGCCTTTCTTCAGCTCGATATTGTGAATTACGCTACCCAAAGGAATGCGTTCCAGCGGGAGTGCATTTCCGATCGTGACTTCGGCTTCGGGTGAGCTCATAATCTTGGTGCCGACCTGCAATCCTTCCGGAGCCAGGATATAGCGCTTTTCACCATCTACATAGTGCAAGAGCGCGATGCGGGCTGTGCGGTTCGGATCGTATTCGATCGTGGCCACTTTGGCCGGGATTCCGATCTTATCGCGTTTGAAATCGATGATACGATAGTGACGCTTGGTTCCTCCACCACGATGGCGGCAGGTGATGCGTCCGCGATTGTTACGTCCACCGGTTCTCGGACTGGGCTTGATCAGAGATTTTTCCGGTTTGTCCGTAGTGATCTCATCAAATGTATAACCCGTGCGATAGCGGAGGGACGGAGTAGTTGGTTTATAGTGTTTTATTGCCATGTCTTATACCTCAAAATCGGCGATTCTGTCGCCTTCGCGTAGGGTTACGATCGCTTTTTTCCAATCCGGACGTTTGCCGTTGTATTTACCCAGACGTTTTGGTTTACCCATCATGCGGATGGTGTTTACACCCAAAACTTTCACCGCAAAGACTTGCTCAATAGCCTTGGCGATCTCTATCTTATTTGCATTTATCGATACTTTGAAGGAGTAGGTATTGGTAGCAGCCATCTGGCCGCTGCTCTTCTCAGTAATAATGGGAGCGATTACGATATTCCGCGGATGTATCATTTGCTGAATACCTCCTCTACTTTTTTCAGAGCTTCATCACTGAGGATGATGTAGCTGCTCTTCAGCACTTCGTAAGCGTTCAGGGAGTCTGCCCGGTCTGTCACTACTTCAGGTAAATTGTTGAAGCTTCTGACGGTGGGAAGATGATGCCCATCGGTCACCAAAAGCACGCGTCCCCTTTCAGGGCTCACTTTGCTGAGGATATCTTTGGCTTGCTTGGTGCTGGCTTGGTCAAATTTCAGGTTCTCGATCACAAAGATGCGTCCTTCACGGGCACGGTCTGTGAGCGCGACCTTGAGAGCCATGCGCTTTTTGCTGCGCGGAATGGGGCGATACCAATCCTTGGGGAACATGGGGAAGGCGCGGCCACCACCCACGCGAATGGGTGAACGGCGGGTACCCACGCGGGCATTACCGGTGCCTTTCTGTTTGAAAAGCTTGCGGGTACTTCCCTGGGTCATGGCCCTGTTCTTTTTTTGCACTGTGCCTTGACGCTGATTGCCAAGATACATGGTAATCACTTCGTGCAAAAGCACTTTGGGCGAATTTACGTCGACGTCGAATACAGAGAGGGGAAGCTCCACCTCACCGATCATCTCGCCTTGTATGTTGAATTTCTTTGCTTTTACCATTACATTTCCCCTTAATATTCCTTACGTATAATGACTAAGGAATTGCGATGGCCGGGTACGGCACCCTTTACCATGACCAAATTCCGCTCGGTATCCACTTTTACCACAGTCAAGTGACGTGTGGTATTGTTGAAATTACCATGCTGCCCTGCCATCTTCGTACCTTTAAATACGCGGGAAGGCTGAGCGCACTGACCGATAGAACCGCCGCCACGGAAGGTCTCATGCGAACCGTGACTAGCGATAAAGCCTCCGAAATTGTGACGTTTCATCACACCGGAGAAGCCGCATCCCTTGGATTTGGCGCTTACGCTTACGGATTCGCCTGTGCCAAACAAATCGGCTTTCAGCTCGTCGCCGGCATTATATGCATCCAGCAGCTGTCCGAGGTTGGGGCGAAATTCTCTTACATGACGGAAGTTGGGACTGCCGTGCTTTTTAAAATGTCCCAGCATAGGTTTCGAGACTTTCTTTTCAGGAATCTCTTCATAACCCACCTGGATCGCTTCATAACCATTTTCTACGATTGTACGCTTGCAGATTATCTTGCAAGGACCGGCCTGGATCACAGTAACTGGGATCACGTTGCCTGTCTCGTCAAAAATCTGCGTCATTCCTATTTTCTTTCCGATAAGTCCGATCATGCTTAGCTCCTGGTATTTGCCTTGATCTCTACATGTACACCGGCCGGCAAACTCAGCTTTTTGAGAGCGTTTGTTGTCTGCTGGGTCGGGTTCAAAATATCGACCAAACGTTTATGAACCAACATTTGGAATTGGTCTTGTGATTTCTTGTCGGCATGAGGTGAACGTAAAACCGTATAAATTGTACGATCTGTGGGAAGCGGGATGGGGCCAATTACCTTGGCGCCAGTACTACGTGTACTTTTCACGATTTCCGTGACAGATTCGTCCAATAAACGATGGTCATAAGCTTTCAACTTAATCCGAATTCGATTTTCCTGTTTACTCACTGGAACCTCCATTATTCGGGCTTTCCCCACCTAAATTGCGCACGCAAAACTGGATACAGCTCTGCTTCGCTATCGGATGGATATGCCATTGTCTTTTTCTTGCCTTTTGTCGGCTACCGTTCGCACGGCAACCACCACGATACTCACCTGGAGTATCCTGATAGTAGGATATCATTATTCCTCCTGAAAGAACTATAAGCCCCTGCAAAATCTGGGACTTGTGCTTCGCACCTTGGTGCTTTTTTACTATGTTCGTGCATGAGAATTTAACTAAGCGAATCTGTCAAATGATTTCTTTATTTTATTTCAGTTAGCTCACCCGAACTATGCGAATCTGCTAACAGTATATGGGATATGAGGAATTGAGTGGCCAATAGTGTAGTTACCTCCTAATTTTTGCCGTGATAATGCTCGGGAGACAGACAGAAGAATGGAGGTTTTTTAGAAGGTGATGGGGATTAAATAGCTCCCCTAAGGCTAAAATATTAAAATATATACCCCTCAGGCTGTCTGAATAATGTTCAGACAGCAGGGCACTGGATGAGCTATTGCAGGCTTAACCTGTTTCCGTAGTGTCCTCTTGGATGTGGTTCATCAGGATCCGGCCGCAATTTTCACAATAAACGACCTTCTCGCGCAGTTGAAGCTCAATTCGCATTTGCTGGCGGATCACAAAACCGCAACCGCCGCAAGAGCCATCATGACTGTATGCCACAGCCTGATTCCCTTTGTTTTTGATCATATTACCATAGCGTTTGATCAAAGCCACCGGCAGCGTCACGGCAAGTTTATTGCGCTCGGCGCGAGTGCTCTCTATCTTCTCTTCCAGGGTATCGATCTGGGCTTTGAGATCGCCCTCTTTGGCCTTTTTATTGGCTTCAGCTTCGGCCAAGACCTTTTTGCAATCCACAATGCGGGCTTTGACTTCGGTTTCCGTATCCATCAGGGCCAAAAGCTGAGATTCAAGCTCCGAAATCTTGTCCTTGAGATAGGCTATTTCGCTGTTCAGGGCTTTATATTCTTTATTGGTTTTGATCGAAGATAGCTGAGTGCTATATTTTTTGATCTGTTCCTGATGGGTCTTGATCTCACCTTCCTGAGCGCGCTGCAGCTTATTGATCTCTGCTTTCTCGGTCTCACCGGCCAGCAGATCTATGGTAGCCTGCTCTACTTTTTCGTTGATCTCGTTCAATTGCTTTGGCAATACATCTTGCAGAACGCGATACTGACCGATCTTATCATCCAGCTTTTGCATTTCTGCCAGGACTTTAAGTTGTTCTTTCATATTTTACTCCTTGAATAGCAAACTGATGTCCAGTGATTTATATGAGTGGGTAAGTGCTCCACTGGAAATGAACTGCACTCCCGTTTTGGCATAAGACAGGATGTTTTCCTCGTTGATTCCCCCCGAAACTTCGAGCTCCACCTTGTTTTTATAGGCTTTTACACTAGCCCGGATCTCCTTCAAACTCATGTTGTCCAACATCACGCGATCCACTTTGGCGGCCACAGCTTCGGCCAGCTCTTCCTGATTGGTTACTTCCACCTCGATTTTGTAAGTGGCGTTTTGGCTCTTGATCTTGGCCACGGCTTTCGTGATGCCGCCGGCAGCACGCAGATGATTTTCCTTTAGCATGATCATATCAAAGAGGCCATGCCGGTGGTTATATCCGCCACCTACCCGCACCGAGTACTTTTCCAAGTCTCTGAGGAGCGGAGTGGTTTTGCGGGTATCCAAAAGGCGGGCTTTGGTCCCGGAAATCTTCTCGACCATACGCCTGGTCACAGTGGCCACACCAGACATACGCTGTAAGAAGTTCAAAGCCGTACGCTCTGCCTGCAGGATGCTGGCAGGACGCCCTTCCACCCGCAGGATCTCGTCCTGGGGCATTACTTTGTCGCCATCTTTGCGATACAGAGTGATCTTGAGCTCGGGGTCCACAGCCTTAAATACCTGCACTGCCACATCGATCCCGGCCAAAATGCCCTCGGCCTTGGCAATCATATAAGCTGTGCTCAGCATGGGCTCCAGATCCAGATAGCGGGTGGTAATATCTCCAGAACCCAGGTCTTCTTCTAAACTTTTGCGAATAATCTCATCTAAATGCACAGTTCCTCCAAAGCACAAAAAAAAGCATTTGCGTTCTGCAAATGCTTAAGTTTTATCGTCTTATCATTACTGGTCGAATTTATCTTTTGTCGTACACGCATATTTTTTATCAATACCTCTTTAGATTGCCATGATTTCCTATGTGGTGATTTTGTCAAGGAAAAAGGGGAGGACAATGGAGAATTGAAAATTGAAAATTGAGAATTTGTCGTAGCGCAGGAGAGATTCGACATTTTCAGGTTTTGAGGTTTTGAGGTTTTCAAGTCCTGCCGGGAGTGCAGTCTGTAGTAGAGGAAGTTTTGGGGCAGACAGAGCCCCTGCAAGACAAGATTTCAGCTAGAATCCAGCCAGCAAATACCCAAACCAGTGCTGTAAGCACGGTATTTCAGATAGCCATGATGCTCAAAAGGCCGCCTGAGTGCCGTAGGCACGATATTTTAGATAGTAAACGGCAGCCACACAAGGGATTAAGTCCCCTGGGGACGGTATTTTAGATAATCCCAGTGCAAGGACATTTTTCAGGGAAACCACAACAAGCAAATACCAATATGAATACGGAATCCGAATGTCTTCCCTGATACTTGAACTCGCCTTTATCGAAGCTTCGACTCGAGATGACTCGAGCACTCGAATCATCTCGAGTTAAAAACGAATCAAAAGCGCGTCCGGTAAACAGGGATGGCAAGTGCCGGAAGCCTCCCTAATATCTGCGGCATCTGCGGCATCTGCGCGCCTGTCGTGCTTATGCAGAGACCTCTTCAGGCCCCATCGATTATTTAAGATCGCTGGCTATCAGC
>JAJBAY010000012.1 GCA_020532515.1 Candidatus Cloacimonadota bacterium
GCAACATTTGATTTTGAACCTGCTATAATTATTCAAATGATAGATAAAATAATGTATTAGGAATGAAGAGTAAAATAAGGCAAAATTTCAGTTAAAGTCATCATATTTTAGGTGTCAAACTCAATTTTTACACTTCATTTCCAATTGGGTAATGGAAGAGGTATTCTGCTTATATTATTATTTTGCTTCTGATTTAATTTTTCGTGTGCCTTGTCGGCTTTTGAGAATGGTAGTATAAACATAAACAAGTGATATCAACTGTATGAAAGGGACAAAATAATAGCTATAAGACCTAAAATCTGTATTATAATAAATTATATTTGCCTTATTCATTTTTCTTGGTGTTTTGTACAAAGTCTCACCCAAACCTTCAAATCGGTATCACATGTCACAGAGGTCTTAAAGGTTTATAGGATGCGGAGTTAGATAGGACTGGCTTTAGACTGTGTCACAGTGGTTTTTGGACGTTTCTGGACGTTTCGATATCACGATTCCTTCAATTTTGCCCTCGTTTTAGGTTATTTTCAGATCATCAGATTTTTTGAAATATTTATCTCATTTAATAGAATCGTAACTGAAGTGCCAAAGTGCCTATCAGCGTGAGCCACTGACTCTGATCAGCGTCTATGAACTCGATTCGAAAGTCTTTATTGAGGGGTTGGAGGGCGATTCCTTTATGTGCCTCATCGAAGTGTATTCTTTTCAAGGTGATACCAGTCTCGTAACGCACTGCACATATCTTCCCATTCGTGCCCTCCCAAGTGACTTGCTTCTTGATTAAGACTATGTCATCGTGCAGGATCTGCGGCTCCATGCTCTGTCCATTGATGCGGAAGGCTACATAGCTGTCAGTACCATAGGGAATGTAGCGAGTGGGGACTTCGACTGATTCCGCCGGCTCTATGCCTTCCGGAACTTCAAGGGGAGGTCCAGCGGATATTTCCGCTACAATCGGGAAGATTGAAGTCCGCACGTAAGTGGTATCAAAATCATTCATTAAGACCGGTTTGCCATCTACGATCTGCACTTTCTTAGTGGTTCTGACATCCGGTCCGAGTTCCCAGGGAGCCAGGATGAACATGCTGCCTTCCCCTCTTAACAGCCAGTTCACATTCACTCCGGCATCAATCAATCTGGTCAGAAACTGAGGGTCCGGATACCTCTCATTGTTCTTGTAGCGGTCCAGAGAATTAGCCGAAATACCGAATTTTTCGGTGAACTGATATTGCTTCAAATTCATTGCTTTGATCAGCATTCCCAGCCTGCTGCCGATATCGTTGGGGTCCATTTATCCTCCTCTTTGGTCAAGATTTTCATTGACCGTTTGCCGTATGGGTAATATTATGCATCCGTCGATAAGATAAATTGTCTATCTTTTCTGTCAAGACAAAATTACATAGTGTGACTCGGCAGCGGATTCTTCCAATGGGATCAGCAAGTTTGCAAAGGTGCTCGGAAGGAGCAGAAAGGACTTCCCAAGTTATTGCGATGCAGTAATGTAGCACCCAACATTAACTAATGGGAGGCGCTTATGAAAGCGACTACTTACGAGCCAGGAGATAATAGGGTCAAGGACGACCACTGTGACACACCGACCACTGTGACAGGTGTCACACACCCTTCCGATCGGAGAAAAAAGCTGCCGATGCTGATCAGTAGATATGTTGAACGCTGTGACAGATCGCCAGGCCTGAAAAAGGGCACCACTGTGACAGATTATCCAACCACTGTGACACGCTACCGGAACGGAGGTGTCACAGTGGTTTTACCTGTAGTTGAAGAATATTGGCAGAGGCTGAACATGAGCAAGAACAAGATAAGGTCAGTCTGGCTGACCGTAGAGCGGGCGGCGGAGCTGATGAGCTGCTCCACCCGTACCGTATGGCGCTATATCAAGCGCAATCGGATTGAAGTGCATAAGCATCTGGTTGAACAGGACGGTTACAAGGTCATGAAGACCTTCCTGCTGACCGAACCTTCCCTATATATAAAGGAGATGGCGGACTGCCGGACCAGGAACATAGTACCTGCCGGCTTCATTGAGATCACTCTCCAGGTAGATGGCAAAGACCTGCATAGCGCTTTGATCTACAAATACAGCGAGGAGGACAAGCATGAGCATCTATGATGAAATCGATCCTCTGGCCTACGCGGAGCTTTATCAGAGCATCTATCCCGATTGGAAGGGTAAGCAGGATTTGCTTAACCAGATTGGGAAGAGCCGGGAGATCAAACCGAATGTTACACCGGTGCCTGATCCATCTGTCCCGCCGGCTAAGATCACCAAGCCGGATGATAGTATCATCCCGGAAAGTGAGTTATGCGTTCCAGACGATCCTGAAGATGAATACATCGACTTTACGCCTCAAGAGCGGGTGCCGGTCAAATGCGGTAACGAAGCTAAGCTGATGGGATACTTCTGCACTACAGTGCTGGAACGGCTTCAGCATAGCGAGTCCAAAGGCCGGGAATGGGAACTGATCACTGCGGAATACAATAATGGTACCCTGGCACCGGAACTCTATGCCCTGAAAGGGAAACGCACCGAACGGGCTTTACGCATCTGGCTGAGACGCTATGAAGAGAGCGAGCAGGATATGTATGCCCTCCTGCATGGCAACCGCTATCAGAAGCGGCAGCGCAAGATTACCGAACTGGAGGGTAAGGTGCTGCTGGGGATCCTGCTGCATCCCAACCGGATCAGCATCGGCAGCGCCCTTAAGTTTCTGAAAGCCAAAGCCGAGTCCGGACTGATCGACTCACCCAGTTCAGTGCCCACACTGAGAAGATGGATTGAAGAATGGCGGGATGACAACCTGGCAATCTGGGAGCAGGCAAGGCAGGGCAGCAAGTTCGTAGCCGAGCACATCATCAAGACCATCCATAGGGATAGCAGACTACTAAGCGTAGGCGAAGTATGGGTAGCCGACGGGCATGTCCTGGCCTTTGATATCCTCAATCCCAAGACCGGGAAAGCACAACGCATGACCATGATCCTGGTCTTCGACTGGGCTTCCAGATATCCGGTGGGGGCCACGCTTGCCTTCACCGAGGACAGCCAGCACATCCAGGCTGCCTTCCGCAACGGCTTCCTCAACTGGGGAGCCCTGCCCCAGTATGTCTATCTCGATAATGGCCGGGCCTTCAAAAGCAAGCTGTTCCACGAGCAGTGGGAAGGGCATGACCTGGCCAAGGAACTGGGCGGCATCTTCCCCAAGTTGGGGATCAAAGCCCAGTTCGCCGAAAGCTACAATGCCAAGGCCAAGATCATAGAGCGGTTCTTCCGGACCTTTCAGGAGCAGTTCGAACGCTTCATCAGCAGCTTCCGGGGAGCAGATATAGCCGATAAGCCCGCCACTCTGATGCGTAACGAGAAGTGGATCAAGAAGCTCTATGCCTGCGAGCCGCCCACCATTGAGGAAGCGATGCAGATGATCGGCTACTATTTCAGATACGTATATGGTATCACTCCCCACCGGGGACTGGATAACCGCAAACCCTGGGAGGTGTTCAGCTCGGCTCCCAAACCTCAGGATAGGCTGGTCAATCCCTCCCGGCTCAACTTCATGATGCTGAGCGTTGAGCGCAAAGCCATCCGCAGCGAGGGTATCGTACTGAACAAGCTTAAGTACTGGCATCCCGATCTGGTCTTCCACATGGGCAAGCCGGTGGTCATCAGATACGATCTGGCTGATGCGAGATGGATACTGGTCTATGACGAGTCGGATGTCTTTATCTGTCAGGCTTCCCTGCGCCAGACCCAGCATCCGTTCATCCAGGCCGATATGCAGAACAGCAAGTCGCATAAGGAATACCGTAAGGAATACACCCAGATCAAGAAGCTGCAGCGGCTGACCGAACAGCGGACCCGGAGCTTTGTGCGCAACAATCAGAAGTCGGTGGATAAGCTGCTCATGAGCTACAGCAACGAGATCCCAGCTGATGACAACCCCGCCTTCCTTCAAGCACCCATGATCGAAGCTCCCGCTCCGGGTCCGGAAGAGGAGATCGCCAGACTGGAACAGATGGTAATCGAGCAGGAACAGGCAATAGCCGCCAGCCGACCCGAACCGGTCAACACCAATCAAAATCAAGATCTTATCGAAGGATCAACTGAGTTCGATCCCTTTGACGATGAGGAGTTCAAGAAAATGCTCAAGACGATCGGAATCAAATAAGGAGGATTAGATGAAGCAAGGAAAACTTGTCCCGATCCACAACGTCCAGAAAGCCGATGAGTGCATCGACTTCCTGCTCAAGCGTCCCCGTCTGGAGATGGTGGGACTGGGTATGCTGTATGGCAGACCCGGCCTCGGTAAAACTACCTATGCCAGCCGCGTCGCCTGTACTCGGGGCTACGTCTATATCAGACTGGAAGCTACAACCACACCCAAGACCTTCGCCAAGGAACTGCTCCAGAACCTGTACAGAAGCATAGGCATGTGCGATTATCTCCCGGTGGGTACTACCAACAATATTTACAAGCAATGTATTCAACTGCTCCTGAATAATGAGGAGACAGTCATCATCATCGATGAGATTGATTATGCCTTCCGCTATCCCCAGTTACTCGGAGCGATCAGAGATTTGGTAGATGAGACCCTCGCGGTGGTGATCCTGGTGGGCATGCAGAACGCAATGGACAGGCTCAGCCAGATCAATGCCTACTACTTTGACCGCTGCAACTACTTTTACGAGTTTGAAGCGGTGAGCAAGGACGATATTAGATTGTTAGGTAACGAACTGATGAGCATCCCCTGCCCGGAGTCCCTGGTCAACTATATCCACTTTAACGCAGCCGGGAACCTTAGGAAAGCTATCAAGATAATGCACATGCTTGAATCCAGCGGTAAAATCAATCTCATCCAGGCTATGAACCATATCCAGGGGGCATTATGAACGGGCAAGACATTCTGATCGACCGCTTCGTAGACCGCTCCGTCAGCTACTTCAACATAGATCTGATCTGTGAATGTACTGGAGTAGACCGGGATGCTGTTCAGGAACGCCTTAATCAGCTCATCGCAGACAATGTGATCCGTAAGATATCCAAATACGAGGATATCTATGTAACCAACCGGGGCCGATATGCTGCCAAGGTATCAACCATTCACTGCGGCAACTGGACATTCGACCTCAAAGCCTGCCAGGATATCTGCTTAATGCTTAAACTGAGCCGGATTAAGAGCGTCAGACAGTTGGCTACCAAGATGCAGCGCAGCCGCCAGTGGGCTTATCTCTACCTGGAAGCTCTGATCTCAGTCGATGCGGTGGGTATCCGCAAGTCAGGATACTATACCAAGGACATAGGCATGGTCTTCAAAGTCGGTTCCGTGATCAAGAAAGGCATCATTAGAGAGAAGCGGGCCGAGTGCGGCATCCAACCCAAAAGCCGCAGTAAGAAAACTACTCAAACCACTAACCCCAAGTAAAGAGCGAGGGCATTCTATGACTCAGGAACAGCGGGAACGGAAACTACGTCAGGAAATTCATGCCCTCAGGGTAAAGAAGTTCCACTGGCCGCTCGATGCTTTCAGGTTCATCATCAAGGGACTGGGCTACGGTGAATCGCTCAGAGCCTTGCCGGAGGATCGCTTAACTGAGCTGAAGGCACTCCTGCTCAAGTACCGCAAGCATGGCAGACCCCATGCTTTTACCTTTGACGCTCAGGGCAAGTATATGTTCTATCTCATGAAGACTGCGGGCTGGACCGAGTCCCAGCTGCGGGCATTCATGATAAGTCACTATTCCAAAACCCACTGGAACCTACTCAACAAGAATGAACGCAGAGCGGTTATAGCTATGCTGCAGAACTACATCAAACAGAATGAAAAGAAAGCCAAAAATACAACCAACAAGGAGACATCTAATGGACACCCCCAAACCCCCCAAGGCTAAGAAGCCTATTCCCACCAAAGTTGACGCTAACGGACAGAGCATCCCGGTCTCGATCATCAGGCCGGAAATTCTCAAGCAGGACTACATCGTAACCAAGACTATCAACCGGGCTATCAAGCTGCATGACCGCATAGTAGCGGACAAGAACCAGTTCTTTGAGGATGTGGAGCTTTATCTGCAGCAGGTAGCTGAGAAGAACGGACTTGATTGGAAGGGCAATGCCGTCCTCAACAGCTTTGATGGTAAGTACCGGGTCGAGATCAGGTTCAAGGAACGCATCCAGTTCGGGATCGAACTCCAACTCGCCAAACAGAAGATAGACGAGTGCATCAAGGCCTGGTCCGCCGACTCCAACGTCAACCTCAGAGCCATCATCAGTGAAGCCTTTCAGGTGGATAAGAAAGGCGAGATCGCCAAGTACCGCATCCTGCGTCTGCGCCGCTACAACATCAAGGATAAAACCTGGAAGGAAGCTATGGAGCTGATCGACCAGGCCATTCAAGTGGTATCCACCAAGCAGTACATCAACTTCTATGAACGTGACGAGTCAGGGCAGTACCGCCAGATCGTCCTCAACTTTCCTGCCCTCTAAAAAAGAGTGGCATCCTTATGCAAACCGAATTGAAAGAAATACAGGAGAATGAATAATGGCACCTATGAATACCAATACTGCAGAGGAAGTGAATACGATGAGCATCTTCAAGGATGAACGCACTTACCGCACCGATGAGATAGCCGATATCCTCAAGGTCGACCGTTCCAGCGTCTACCGCTGGATCAGGGACATCCTCGATCCTCTGCCTGCCTTTAGAACTAAAGAAAACGGACAGCTGCGCTGCTCCGGTAAAGACCTCAACCTCTATCTGCTGAAGCACAAGGTACGCCCTGAGTATGAGTAACAGCCGTGAGTTCCGTATCAAGCGGGACAACTGCAAAGAAGCCTATCTGAACGGCAAGACCGATCCGCTGGAGCTGGCAGTGATCTTCGGTGTCTCGGACATCACCGTCCGTAAGTGGATCAAGAGCGGCAAGTGGGACGAGCTCTTCAAAGAAGAAAACCAACTCGACCACGAAATCACCATTGCCCGCAAGAAGGCACTCATACAAGCGCTCCGGGAGTATGCCAAGAACCCTGCCGATACTGCCATCCAGAGCCTGGTGAGCATGATGAAACAGGATCAAAAGGATCGGCAACCATCTAAAGAACTGAACGACTACATCGTCAAGTTCCTGGATCAGGCGACCGACTTCATGATCGAGAAAGGGCATGAGACCTTGCTTAAGCAGTTCCAAAGCATTCTGCATGATCTGGCAGAATATCTGAGAGTAAGAAATGGTTAGCTTTTATGCATCCTACATAAGGCCTCTCCAGCCTAAGCCTACCTACCCTCCAAGCCAACAACCCGGACTGGTCAGTCCTCCGACCTCCGGGTCCCCGACGCCCTTCCCCCTGGGCGTCGGGGGGTTACCCGGTTATGCCTAAGAAGTTCATTCAGCGGCATAACAAAGCACTGGCGGAGATCGCATCCAAAACGATCTCCGTCTTGCCTTTTATAGACGATAATCCTGAAGCCAAGGCAGAAAGGATAAGACGCACCACTGGATCAGGTTGGGATGCTTTCTCATTCTTCTGCCATACCTACTTCCCGCATATCTTCCCCCTACCTTTTTGCCCAGCGCATGAGACTATGTTCGATGAAACTGATAAGGGCTCAGGCATCATCGCCATCACCGGTTTTCGTGGGCTGGGCAAAACGGTACTTATGGGAGTGGTCTATCCCATCTGGATGATCATCAAAGGTGAACGCTATGTGATCCATACTGCCGCAGACATAGATCTGGCACAGGAACGGACAGCGTTTACACTTCATGAGCTACAGAACAATAAGCGGCTCACCATTGATTATCCGGAGCTGCAGCCTGTGGACTCATTCGATCTGGACTTCTATCTTAAGAATAAAGCCAGGATCAGAGCCAGAAGCATAAAACAGTCTCACCGGGGAACCATTAATCCCAAGACAGCTAAACGACCGGGATTGATTGTTTGTGATGATATCGATAAAGAAGAGAATATGGGAAACCAGTCCATCGGCAAGAGACGTATGGAGAAGATATCCCAGGAACTTGCCGGGGCACTGGCACCCGAGGGTGGCGGTAGAATCATCTGGCTCGGTAACCTGGTGCATCCCAACTATGCCATCTGCCAGTTTCAGGAGCTCATCATAAGCGAAATGCGGGCCGATAATCCCGATTGGGACTTGGGATGTCAGTTGGTATTGAAAACGCATCAGAAAGCGATTTTGCGCTTCTCGCTCGAAGATCGGCAGGGCAAGTCCACTTGGGAGGATCAGTACCCCACTGCTACACTTCCAAACTTACGAGCCAAGTTCGGTATGACCGGCTATCAAAGAGAGATGCTGGGGCAGCCGGTAATCGAAGGTAACATCTTCAAGAACCACTGGTTCACTAAGTATAGATCTCTGCCTGAGCCATCTCAGATGAAGCGGGTCTGGCTCTATGCAGATCCTGCTTGGGGAGAGAAAGGCTGTTTCAAAGCCGTCATCTCCATAGGCTATGATGGTAACAGGTTCTATGTAATCCATGTCTGGATACGTCAAACTGAGAACACCAAGTTCTTCCGCTACTACTATGATGCCTATCAAGAGCTGGATAGGATATACAGAGTGAAAGCCAGAGCTGCCTGTGAGACCACCTATGGACAGGGACGCATCTTGGCTGACTTTGACAGGTGGGCACAGGATAATCATCTACCTCCTATAAGTCACAGAATCAAACGCATAGATAACAAGGATAACAAGAACCTCCGCATTGAGAGAACCGAGACAATCATTGAGACTGCCAAGGTGCTCTTCCCGGATGGACAGGATACTCCCACCCTGATCAGTCAGTTCCTCACCTATCCTGATGGCTATATCGATGGCTGTGATGCTCTGGCCGGATGCTTGGAACGCTTCTCGGAATACGATATTGGCAGGAACAGAGTCAAGGTCCGGAGGTTCAGTTTCTGATGAACTACTACGATAATCTCATGTTAGAGTATTACCGGGTCCTTAATAATGCCTGGAAAACCGAGATCAAAGATGCTGCCAAGCTTGCGATCCAGATGTTGAGTGATATACCACGATCCGAGAAGCTCAACAAGGGCTCAATAGATAAGCTGATGAGCATCATCAATACCCAGTTGGGAGATGACTTCGCAGCCCTCGTCAATGAGCCCACCAAAGCAATAATAGACCGCTGTGTGCGGCTTGGATTGAAAGACGTCCAAGTGCAAGCTCCCACCAAGACCAGTATCGGACTCTGGGGCATTGAAGATCAGCATCTATCATCCACAATCCAGAAGCAGCAGCTGTTCTGGATCGGGAATCACTTTGAAGCCGATGTACGGCAGAACTTGGCAGACACCCTCTCCAAAGCCATTGAACAAGGTTATACCAAGGAGATGCTTGCCGATACCCTCAAAGACCAGTTCAATGACATTGCCAACCGTTCATCCAACTACTGGCAGGGACTCGCAGAGCATACTGCACTGAGAATAAGAGAGTTCGGGAGGCTACAAGGCTACAAGAAAGCCAAAGCCAGATACTACAAGCTCGTGGTGATCCTGGATGACCGCACCAGTGACATCTGTCGGGCTCTAGCTGCCCAAGATAAGATCTATCCCTTGAACGATGCAATCGAAGTGATGGATAATCTGATGGCTCTGGATACCAAGTCGAACAACCTAGATGATGCCAGAGACTATATCAAAGCACTGGCACCTTGGATCAAGGACGATCAGATCGAATACGACTCAGACATGAATCCGGTAGGCGTTTCCGGAGCGCATACGCCTTTCCCACCGTTTCACTGGAAGTGTAGAACGACGACTGAAATAATCTGATTCGAAAGAGATTTTTAGAATGGGATGATATTTTCTTGATCTGAACCCTGAGTCAGCGAACCAGCCAACACATCTTCGATTTTATTTATGAATTCTATCATGCTGCAGATAGTATCGACTATAAACAAGCTCTCAATTTTGTTTAGCAAGGGGTTAGGGTGGGCAGCACTCTCATTATTCCTAACATAATTGAAATCATCAAATAATTTTACAATGCTACCAATGATGTTACTCGACATATTGGATTCCAATAACTCATTATCGTGCAACCATTTATTGTATGACCCAAACAATGAGTTTAGAGTGTTATTGCCTGTATACCTTATCCCATGTTTATCGCATAGTTTTCTGCAGTAGTTAACCAAATAAGTATGCAGACGATCTAGGGTTAACTCGGGTTTGTTATTCTCTATGTTTTGTTTAATGTCAGCAATAATTGCATCCAGACTTTCATCGGCATCAATTGAGCGTAAAGCATCAATATTCTTGACCTGCGGGATACCAGATAACTTATTGTTAATGAGAACGCACTCATTGTACAAAGACAGGTCAGAATCGGTTTTATCTTGTGAATTATCCAACCAGATCTTTAGAAGCTCTTGATTAACTTTGGCAATTTGCATGTCATCAGCTTTTTCCCAAAAAGCTCTCAGAAGATTAGCTTTGGATAATGAACTATCTGCAAATGAACCATCATAAATATCTATATCTATTGTGGAGATGAAGAAATTTTTGAATGTCATATTGCTAAACCATAGAACATATCCGCCACCCATTCCGAAGAGTTTTTCAAACTTCAATCTATCTGCGTATTTGAAAGAAGACATGATCAACTCAAATGCTCTGCGAAGGTATCATAGTTATTGGCGACACAAAAAGCCACATCATTTCCCAAGGATTGAAAGTGCTTCTTTCCACAAGCGATTTTTCCTTTCTCTGAAGGCCGCAGAGCCTCTAGGGATGTATCACCCTTAGTCTCAACTACAAAAAACAATCGTAAGTGTTTTTCAGTTTCTACTAACACAGCCCAGTCCGGATTATAACTCCCCAATGGTGTTGGAACTATGAACCAGCTGGGTAGCTTGGCAAACACTTTAACCGCTTCATTCTGCTCCAATCTTTCTGCAAACGGCTTTTCTACAGTGGCAGAGTCATAAACTACATACTCATACGGAGACTTCTTTGATTCAAGCATATTGCGTGACAAATAGCCAAACAGCTCTTCGTTTTCAAATAGCTCCTGAGCATAAAAATAGTCATCGCCTATACGCTGGTATTTTATCCCATCTACCAACGCCAACCCTTTTGCTTTGTTGATACACTCAACTGAGTATTCAATAAACTTCTGGGGATTTCGTTTGAAGTCAATCAACCTATCACATTGCAGAAGTATCTTGGCAATGCTTTTCCTAGTTAAATTTGTTTTATCCTGTAGATCTGATAGAACATCTGGTAATGCCACCCAACCTTCTTCGATGGTTTCCGGAGCAGAAGATGAAGAGAGGGTTGCGCTCACCCCTCCTTTGCCGATTTCAATGCCAGCCTTATCCCATACAAGCTTTGATCTGGTAATAGGTGGCATATTCTTTATTGCCTCAATGCAATCTGATATGAGTTTATCATTGTCGAAATGAACTCGATATGTAGTTTTATGCTTGATCTTGTCCCATAGTTCCTTGAACTCAGGGCTATATAAAACTTCTTTCCTTACCTTAATCAGATTCCGCTCATCAGCATTCTTTACATCTAGTTTGCCTGCCAGTTTACGTAGTATCTCTTTAACTTGTGGAAGTTGATCTATAAACTCATCAGATATAACGAATGATCCATCTTTTAGAGCTGTTCTCAGCTTATCCTGAACTTTTCCCTTATGATCTATGTAGTTATTTGCCAATAAATACGACCAAATACTTTCAGATTTTTCTACTCCCAATGGGGAGATTTTCCCTGAATCATCAAGTATGTGCACGGTCGCAAACTGGTGCTTCTCCACGATTCCGAAGCGGATACCTGTATCCTGTTCAATCTCTTTCTGCAAGTTCTCAGCGAATGACTCATATCCTTCATTGGCAATTACGGTGAGGGTATTGATATTGAATCCTCTAATTCTTTCTCCGGCTTGGTTTACGCAAAGCCGCAGGCCTCTGCCAATGGTTTGCCTTCTCTGAAGTTCAGAGCCCATCTCCCTTAGGACGCAGATCTGGAATACATTGGGGTTGTCCCAACCTTCTCTCAACGCAGAATGTGAAAAGATGAACTTTAGCTTGGTTTCAAAGCTGAGTAGCTTCTCTTTATCCTTCATGATCAGGTTATAGGCGCGTTCTGCGTTATCTCTGTTGGTCTGATTATTCTCTTCAGTATCTGTCCAGCCGCCTTTTTTATCAATGGAAAAATAGCCATTATGAACTTCTTCAGCAAGGCTATCAGTATCCACATCCTGGAAGATAGTATTGTATTCATCCCGCTTGATCAGCTGGGAGTATTCCTCTTCAAAGATTCTGGCATACTCACCCTTGATAGCATGGCCTTCTGCATCGTAACTGCGATATTTTTCCACACGATCTATGAAAAACAAACTTAAGACCTTAATACCTTTTTCTTCATTTTTCAACCTCAGCTCCTTATCCAGGTGCTCTTTAATCGTCCGGCGGATCATCAACCTCGCCAGGGATTCGTCATCAACTCCGCCATAACTATCGCTGATTGCCATATTCTGATTGAAGCCGGGGAACCTGATTTCTACAAACTCTCTGCCCTTGCTGCAGTTTATCTCCCCTATTAGGCAGTTTTCATATACAGCTCTGTTGGTTACCAGTTCCAGATTGTCACCGTCCTGCACAAATAGCTCTTTACGGACCACTTTCTGACCTTGCTGAACATCCAATTCCACCTTGGCTTGAATAACATTGCGTTTATTTAATACCGATAAGACTTTTATGTATGGCTTATTATGGTCACCAATAATAGCTGCCGAAGCCACCTCTATCTGTTTTACCAGTTTCTGCTCATAAGCATCAACAGCATCCAGCCGATACACCATGTGGTGCTTTTCCACATGAGTGGCCGAATAACGTAACGTACATAACGGATTCATTGCCGCCAGAGCTTCTTTTCCCCTGCCTTCTAAACCACCATCAACGCTCTGCGGTTCATCGACTATGATGATAGGATTTGTTTGTTTAATCAAGTCAATCGGCTTCTCGCCATTGATCTTCTCGGTTTCTTTATATAGATTGTTTACATCCTTCTTATTGATTGCGCCAACAGTAACCACCATAATCTGAATAGAACTACTAGTAGCGAAGTTCCTGACCTGTCCAAGTTTTGCAGAGTCGTATAAGAAATATTCGTAAGGTTCGTTAGCATATAACGAGCGTAGGTGATCCTGAGTGATCTGAAGTGATTTGTAAACCCCTTCTTTGATGGCAACTGAGGGTACAACAATCACGAACTTATTGAAACCAAAACGCTTATTTAACTCCAGAATGGTTCTAAGGTACACATAGGTTTTTCCTGTTCCCGTCTCCATTTCCACTGTGAAATTCATAGACTGAAGAGTATCATCTGGTCTTAAGCCGTTTCGTAGCTGAATTTCCCTGAGGTTTCCTAGGATATCTTCTTCTAGTAATTCAAGTTTATTGCCTATGCCCAGTGCATCTGTATGCAGTAAAAAGTCCTGTTGGTCCTGGGTTGGCAAGGTTACAGTAAATACTGAATGGCAGCTCTCTTGTCCCTTAAACAGGTCACAAACTGCCTCTATGGCATCAAGCTGAAACTGCAGATTTGGCTCAAAATGTAGCTTCATATTCACTCCTACAAACTGCGGATATTGAGAAACCCATATTGATTGAATATGGCTGTGATGTTTGTTTTGGCTACATCATCTGCAAAGGCAGAGTCACGAAAAACAATCGTAGTTTCTGCTTCAGGATTCTGCTCTTTGATCCATTCAATCATTCCATGCGCCAGTGGCTCAATCTCTGTGTTATTAATATTTGCAGCAAGGCATACTAGCAAAACTCCATAGCCAACATTATAAACTTGCTTATTGGCGATATCTCTGCTTTCAATCTGCACTGCTAAATCTAATCCAAACTTTAGCAGCAGTTCGAAAAGTATATCCTCTTCAGATCTATCGGGTTTAATATATTCTATGAATTCTTCTATGTTACTTTCTACGTCCAGGACTGAAGGGTCCCATGCTTTTATGTTAGAAGAATCAAGTATGAAAACCCGGAAACCTGTGTCTATTGAATGAATGTTATTATGTTCACGAATTCTATTCCCTGTCTGCCGAATGCGCTCTATACAGATATCAGCTACATTGATAGGATTCGATTGGTCCGAAAAATATCCTGCTGCTCCGTCATTTTGCGACTTACTATCAGCAATCGACTCAGGTAGCTGAACCATTATAAATCGTCGTGACTCGCCATCCGATTGATTCAGCTCCATAACTGCTTGCGCCATTGTTCCTGAACCCGCAAAAAAATCAAGGATTATATCATTGCCGTTCGTAGCCATTTCGCATAAGTACTTCATGAGCTTCACTGGCTTAGGGAATGAGAATACATCAAAATCATTAAACACATCTTTAATGTCTCTTTTACCATTTGCTGTATAAGCTAAATCTGTTATCAAAGAAGGTGGCTTAATCTTACCATCATTTTCTTGCGAGTATTGTTTTTTATATATCGCCCACTCTCCTTTGCTGTTTTGCTTAAACTGAATTCTCCCTTCTTTTTTAAGCTGCTCAAATGTAGGTTGTGAACAAATCCATTGAGTTTTAATAAATGATCCATCTGGGCATTGAATTGGATAAATAAGTGTCTTCCGTTCATCAAGCCATGATTTCAAGGGGCTTAAAAGATATTTTCCTCTTTCAGATTGGTACTCATCTACCATAGTAAAGCTCCTCTCTTGCTTCTCAGATCTTGAGATTCTTAATTCTGTCAATGATTCGATGTTTTTCGCATAGGTGACAATATATTCGTGGAAGTCAAGGAAAGTTGATGAGTGCTGTCCCCCCGATGTTTTTTTCTGCCAAACTTGCGTAGCAATGTAATTCTCATTTCCGAACAATTGGTTACATATTGAGAGTAAATTGTGAAGCTCGTGATCGTCAATGCTAATCATTATTAAACCATCATCTCTTAGAAGGTTTCTTGCTAAAGTTAACCGGGGCAGCATCATATTAAGCCAATTTGTGTGATATCGGCCTGATGATTCAACATTTGAAGTAATCGTCACACCATCAGATAGTTGACCAGTAATCTCTTTATAATGTTTAATACTGTCAGAATAATTATCGTTGTAGACGAAATCACTACCAGTATTGTATGGTGGGTCTATATATATCAGCTTTATTTTGTTTGAGTAGCTTTTTTGTAGAAGTTTCAGAACTTCCAGATTATCTCCTTCTATCATAATATTTTTCGTTGTCTCCCAATCCACACTTTTTTCAGGGCAGGGTCTCAATGTTCCTAAACTAGGGGTAAGAGCAAATTGACGGGCTTTCTTCTTGCCAAACCAGTTAAGACCATACTTCTCCTCATTGGTATCAATGTATTCGCCCAATAATTGTTTTAAGACCTCAAAATCAATTTTTCCCTCGGTAAAGGCCTCTGGAAAGAGCTGTTTAAGTTGCTTTATGTTGTTGGCTAGTATGTCTTCGCTTTTCCCGAAGTTCTCATCTAGTTTTTCCATTGTTATACCTCTCTATAGTTTTTTTACGCATTCGTTGTATTGAAGTTTTAGCTCGTTGATTTTAGTATTGAGCTCTACCTTTTTATTCATCTGGGTTTCTTTTTTGATTTTGGATCGCAAGCTGTTGATCTCTGATTGAAAGTATAGACACTTGTCAAGCAGCTCTTTTCTCTCTGCATTGTGGCAGTATTCTATCTTAAGTTTACCGCTATGTTTGGAGCAAGCGTAGGCGACAAAGGATGCCTCCCATCCTTGGTACAATTCCAGGAAATTCAAATATCTACGATTATCAATCGCCAAGCTTTTCAAGAAGGTCATTTCATTTGGCGAGACAGCATTCAGGTTGATCCATCCGCTACTGAGCACTTCCTCAGCCAAGATTGCACCTTTTTCGGCGAGATTAAAGCGCTTGAGGGCAATGCTGAGCATAACTGCTTCCTGAAAACGGCAGATAAGGAGCAAAGGGTAGGGGATTGCCCTATGTATAAGTTTTATTAAGCGTTCAGCAGATTTACTCTCTTTTAATTGTACCATCAGGACTGAAGTTTCCAGATATTCTCTTTCTTGGTCTGCGTAGCCCTTAATGCCGATATTATCAGGTTTCAAGGCATATAGCCAGGTGACATAATCCAAGTGCTCTTGAAAGGCTTTTTTGTCAGAGGAGTTAAACCTTGCGTTATCATAAAAGAGTTTTTTAAATATTCTCTTTCCCACATAGCACTCTTGGGGGATTCTGAGCAAGCCCAGGAAATCTTCAAGATTGATGTCTGTGGGCATTTTTTTAGTATGTGTTTTCATACGATCACAAGATAAGTTACCACTTCGAAATCTTCGATACCTTTGAATCCGCTATTCATAGCAATCGTCCCACCTCTGTGGAAGAGGCTTTCAACCCCTTGTTCTTCAGTAGTTCCGGAGATTGCTGCAATAGCTTTACCAAGAAGACTCTCATAGAGGCTCATGTCTTTAGCATTGTTTGTTTTTCGGTTGAACAGCTCTATTGCCTCTGGATCAGCTTGCGTTCTTCCCAAGGTAAGTTTTTTAAACGAGTCCACTACTTGTTTTACTTGGTTTACCTCGTACTTAAGATTACCTTGATCTGTTACATAAACAATGTAGTAGGGTTCCATAGCGAACATACTAGCAGAAGAGGGTGTGAATTTATCAGCTTTTAAGCAGAAGATTGCCCCTGGCTCGATATCGTCACCAGTGAGATCATCCTTTCTCGCCACAGCCATTAAGCCTAGATGACTGTTTTTGAGAACCATATCTCCTTGTTTGGAGAACTCCAATAGATCTGAACGGAATTCGCTAAAAGTCATATCAGTTATGGAAATACTTCCACCGAGGTCCTCAAGATCAAGAACTTGGTGTTGTAATTGTTCCAGTTGCTTACGCCTGTACTCCAAATCGTTCATTTTTTCGGAGTCAGTGTATTCGATAATATTCTCTTCACCAGTAGCTGATATATCCAGCAGTACCATCCTGCCTGAAACCCTTGCTTCCAGGTTGATGTATTCCTCCAGTTCCATGTTTGGCCAGAAATTCACTAATTGGATCACCTTGTTGTGCGACCCCAATCTGTCAATTCTGCCGAACCTCTGAATGATCCTGACCGGATTCCAGTGAATATCGTAGTTTACCACATAATCGCAATCCTGCAGGTTTTGTCCTTCTGATATGCAATCAGTTCCGATCATCAGATCAATTTCTGCTATTTGATCCGGGGATATTTTCTGCCGTTCTTTGGATATGGGTGAAAAGTTCGTAAGTAAAGTAGCCAGGTCTTTCCGTATCTTTGGTAAAGTGGTTTTGTTCTCGTCGCTTCCTGTTACCAATGCCGTGTGAATGTTATGCTCGGATAATGCCCACTCAGATAAGTTTGTATATAGGTAGGACGCTGTATCCGCAAATGCAGTGAAGATTAATACTTTTCTGTTGGATGGATTGATAGGGTTGTTAATCTTTCTTGATATGATCTTCTTGAGTTCATATAACTTTGCGTCCCTGGATGCAGTAACCAATCTGGATTCTCTCAAGAGCCTGGTAAGCCGGGATTCATCTTCTTGCAGCTCTTGCTTCCATTTGATTTTATCTACATCTTTAATGAGAACTTTTATCTTATTCCCAATTAGATAGGGGGTAAATTCCTCGGATTCGATCTCCAAATGCTCTATATCCAGTTCTTCCACGTTCGCATCGTCATGCTTATCGATTTTGTCCAGGATGATTCGAACTTCCTTAAGCAAATTTTCAATAGTTATAGCAAAGGAGTGTATAGAACTTTCCATGCGTTTGAAGAGGTTTACCCTCATCAGATATATTAAGCTTTCTTCACGATCTATTTGGCGGAACACAGAACCTTGAGATAATTGCAGGTCATATTTGCGTTCGTATTCCTCAAGTTTTACTGGTAAAACGTATTTTAGGGGAGCATAGGCGCTTAGATGAAGCTTGCGAATATCCCGATTAATCTCACGCAGCGTTGGAAACTCGTCCCTGAGATCTATATCTGCTTTGACATTAATGGGCGTCAACCTTTCAGGAAATCTGTTAAGCTCGCTCCCATGATAGTATTTGGTGATATGTTTCCGAGATCTGGCAATGGTAAGAGTATCCAGGAGTTTGAAATAGTCATAGTTCAATGTGTTTAAAAGAGAATTAGTAGTGCGTTTATTATCATCCAAGCGTAACCAAGCATTGAACTTAGTCTGAGCATGTTTCAGGGTTTGCTCAATGCTTGCTATTCCTACGTCATACAGGGCATCATCCAAACCAGCATTGATAAAAGCCACTTGATTTTTCAAGTCATTCATGCGGCTATTAACTGGGGTTGCGGATAGCATTAAAACCTTAGTTTTAACCCCTGATTGAATGATCTCTTTCATTAACCGGGAGTATCGTGTGAGTCCGTTCCTGCGAGGTGGATTGTTCCTGAAATTATGAGATTCGTCAATGACCACCAAGTCATAGTTGCCCCAATTTACTGTTTCAAGATTTATTTCTCCTGATAGTCCTTTGGTTCTGGTCAGATCGGAGAAGCATAACACGTCATAATTAAAGCGGTCTGCTAATAGCAAATTGCGCTTATCGTTAACTGTATAAATAGTCCAGTTGTCCTTTAGTTTCTTCGAGCATAAAACTAAAACCCGATCGTTGCGAAGCTCATAGTATTTTATGATCGCCAGGGCTTCAAATGTTTTCCCCAATCCTACACTATCGGCTATAATGCAGCCATTATATCGCTCAATTTTATCTATAGCTCCAAGCACTCCATCGCTTTGAAACTTATATAGCTTTTTCCAGATTTCCTTGTCTTTTATGCCAGTTTTGGCTTTAATGATCTGATCTTCACTGAACTCGCCATGTGTCCTTTCAAACAATCCTGAAAGAGTCAGATAGTAAGGTATTGTAGGAGCATAGTTCTGAAATAATCGACCTATTCCATCGAGAAAAGCAGATTTATAATCAAATGTGATATTGGAATTTTGCCACAAACTCTCAAACCAATCAAGTAGTGGCTGTGTTTCATCCTCTATATCACATAATGAGTTTAAGGTGTAGGTGCTTTGTGCTACTAAGCCCATGCCCTCATATGTTAAAGTTGCGCTTCCGTGAATTGCTAGTGACTTTGCACCTAAGTTCTTAATGTGATATAGGTTCTGGTTGATTGGTAGTCGGGAAGCTTTAATCTCGCATTGGTCAAGAACCCACTTATATAGTTCTTTTGCTATTTGCCTAGTTAAGAGAGAATTTCTATAGGTTCGTTCAGAAGGAATATCAGTTATACTTCTCACAAGATTGTCTGACAAATCCGGTAGTATTAATCTAGCCTTTGTGCCCTTTTTCCAAGATTTTGCCAGTTCTGCTAACATAAATACAGAAACCTGACTACAAACTATAGATACAGAAGCGTTTTGAGATACACCTTTCACTAAAATATCCCCAATCCTGCCACCTGTTCTATTATCGAGGATTTTCATTTTAAAACCTCGATCTCCGAGGATATTTTTTGAGGAAATCCATTCATCCCCCTATGTATTATTTGCTAATAATTATGTATTTGTCCTAGTGTTTTTTTTGTCAATCAAAAAATTCTTTCTCATTCTTGCTCATCCTGATTTGTCATAGGACAGGGTAGTGCTTTCCTGGCTCCGGATCAATGATCACATCTGGAACCAAGGAGATAGTATGACCGAAGCCTTGATGAACCGAATCAAAGCTCAGTTGGTCAGACATGAAGGTCTGCGGCTGAAGCCATACCGCTGCACTGCAGGTAAACTGACTATCGGTATCGGACGTAATCTCGATGACCGTGGCATTTCCCAGAAAGAAGCCTATGCCATGCTGGAGCGGGATATTCAGGACTGCGAGCAAATGCTAATAGATAATATACCTGATATCTATAATAATCTCGATGAGGTGCGCCAATCGGTGCTGCTCAATATGTGCTTCAATCTCGGCATCAAGGGATTACTGGAATTCAAGAACACTCTGGCTTTTATTGCTGCTGGAGACTGGGAACGGGCCGCCAATGGAATGCTTGCCTCCAAGTGGGCGAAGCAAGTCGGAATGAGAGCGATTGAACTTTCCGAGTTGATGAGGAAGGGGCAGTGATACCTATCCCAGTCGAGACTGAAGCCATGCTCGCTATCCTCAATCTGCCCAAAGAGATGGCTAACAATGGCATCTTCAAGGAGCATCAGGGACTGGTACTGGAGATGATCCATTCACTGGTTCTGCAGAAACACTATGACCAGGCAACATGCGAAGACCTGCCGGAAGAAAATCCGCTTCTCATTTCTTTTCGTTTTGGGTTCTGTTTCCTGATGCTGCACAGTACATGTGAGTTTCTCAATTTGAAGACCCTGGGCGAAGGCATAGTCAAGACAGTAGGTTTAGACCAGTCTGCCACAGAACTGCTCACAGGGAGCGAAATAGAGGCATTCAAAGCCAACCTTGAGCTGAGAGCACTGACCGTTCTGAGTTCCTATCTCAACCCTGCAGGTATGGATCGACTGAATGAACTCAAGCCCAGACAGCCTCGCCTGATCAGGGTGGGAGTTATCTGATGACAGAACGTGATGTAACTTCTCCGGATGAGCTGATGGTAGAGATTTACAGGGCTATCTATACTGCTCTAGAGAGTCGACTACATCTGATCGGCTCGACTATCGATGCCGAGTCCCGCAAGGAGATACTGGCGCAGCAGATCTATGACAAAGGCGACTTCTACGGCAATACCGGCTATCTGCTGCAGACCACCGATACTGCCATGATCCTGAGAGTTGGCTCGAACGTGAAACACGAGCCATTTGTTTTAGGCGGTAAAGTGCCTTCCTGGACTCCGATTGCTCCCCTCATTGCTTGGGTCGAACGCAAGCACCTGTCTTGGATTGATAAAGAGACAGGGAAAGCTCTGACCATAGCCGAGATCGCTTATCTCATTCGGGGCAAGATCAAGCGGGAAGGCATCGCCGCCCGTAATGTGTTTGCTTCTGTCATAGCTAACCGGGAGCAGTGGATATATCAGAAGCTGAATGACATCGAGGTGAGCCTGTGACTGCACTTGATAAGTACCAAGCTGAACGCAGCCGCATCTTCGAAGCTCTGAAACTGTCAGGTGTTGCCGAGATTCTCTACAACAAGGACAATATCCCCAAGAACCTGCCCTGCGCCATCCTGATCCTCGATTCCGAGATTGGCAAACATGGCACCTCCCGGCAGTATGTAGACACCGATATTGCCTGGACAGTCTTCCTGATCGTCAATGCCTATAACGTGGATGATCCAGATTCTGACTTGTACCAACTCAAAGAGAAGTTCCGCTCTTTTTACCTGAAGCTGATGAATCGGGACTTGCCCAGTGTAGAGTATTATACCAGCAGAATAGACGGTACCAGACTGGTCAGAATCGCTAAGATCGACCTGTTGAAATCCGGCACGGGAGCGGGCTCATGAGAGTGATGCGACTTGGTGCCCATAACCTGGCAATCAGCTCCGCAAGTGATCTGCTTGAAACCAAGTACAAGCCTGAACCCATAGATCTATCCAAGTATCAGAGGATAGGTAAACAGTTTATATCTAAAGCTGCTGAGGCTAAGAAAGTGGTCTCGCAGCCATATTCGATGAGTACCCTGCTCAATCTCCTGGATATAGACGAGTACCACTCCGGTTGCATCGATGCCCTGACTATGGCTACTATCATGCAGTTTGACTGCAAGAACAGACAGGTCAAAGCATGGATGGAAGCTGCAGAATTCCCTGCTTGTGAAGACCAGACCACCATCCTGGCAGAGCTGATGAAATTCTATCTGGCCTGTGGTAACGGCTTCCTGATCAAGATGCGGAACGCTCAAGGCCAGTGGATGGGACTGGAACGCATGCTACCCTCTGAAGTTCAGATCGTGGAGAACTATGACGAGTTCGGCTTCTTCAGACCTAACTACATCCAAGTGAAGAATAGCCAGAAGAAGGACTTCGCCTACGAGGACATCATTCACGTGAAGAAGTCCACCCACAGATCAAATGCCTGGGGCCTGGCCTGCCTGCCCATAGCCATCAATATCGAGATCTTGGGTGAGATCAAGACCTTTGATTACAACAACTTCAAGAACGGCCTCATGATTGACTACTTCGTGATCGTGGAAGGTGGCACGCTTAGAGATGGAACTGTCACTGATGAGCAGGGCAATGAAGTACTGACAGATGCTTATACCGAGATCGAGAAAGCCTTAACCGAGGTCAAAGGCAATGCCAAAAGCCACTCCACAGTCTTGATTGAAAGTGAGAGTCGGGACGTGAAGATACGCCTGGAACCACTCAGACAGCAAGACCGGGAAGGCGGCTTCTTAGGGCTTAAGAAAGACCTCAGGGAAGGTATCCTCGCCTATCACAGGGTCCCTGCCAGGATCGTCTCACAACTCATTCCAGGTCAGCTCGGTGGCGATAACAGAAGCGATATGCTGATGTTCTACCAGTTTGTAGTGAGACCGCTCCAGAACCGCCTGGCCTTGGCTCTGGCAAACGAATTCAACTTCGACTTCGGCTGGAATGTAAAGCCGGAGGACTTCAACTTCGGCAACCTGACCGAGGTGTTGCAGACTGCTGATGAGCAGCTCTTTATGCAAAATCGTAACTTCGGAAACTAGCAAACCATGATAATCAACAGAATAAACAATCAACCAGTTAACAACACCAAAGGAGGTAGCGTGAAACTAAAACGCACCATTCTCAAGGGAGAACTCCGCAATGTGGAAGTCGAGCTCGTCTCGCTTCTCTTCGATGAGATGACTCCCGCCAATCAGAAGGGCTTTGTGGTCAAGAATGCCAATGGCAGAAGCTTCGAACACAAGATCAACTCAACTAAGTTTAAGAGCGAAACACAGGGCACCCAGGGACGGCTGTTCGTCACTCTGATGGAGCCCAATATCCACGACTCACAGGGCGACTACTATACCCGAGAAGAGATTCAAAAGGCCTGCGACCACTTCGCCAAGCATGGCCTGGTTGGCAAATGTGACGTCAATCACAATATGCAGCCGGTGCCTGAGTTCACCGTAGTAGAGAACTACATCCTCAAGACATCTGACCGGGAACACTTCCCCGATACCAAGGTGGGAGCCTGGGTCCAGGTCTTGAAGTGTGAAGACCTCAACAGTGAGCTCTGGCAGAAAGTCGAGAAGGGCGAGTTCAATGGAGTATCCATCTACGGACGGGCCGATGACTACCGCAGTGCGGAAGCAAGTCTGGCAGAGATCAAGAACGAGCTCAATTCTCTTCGCAATGTAGCTGAGCACAACAACAACTCCGAGCTGCAGAAGGGTATCGCAGACATCACTGAGAAGATCAGTGAGTTGGAGAAGGGTAACTCCAACCTCCAACTTGGCGATGCTATCCACAGCATCGAGAAGAGCCTCAAGGACTTATCTGTCACTATGAGCAGAGCAATCTCCAAGAGCATTCCCGGAGAACCTGATGCTAACCTGTCCAATGTGGACAAAGAGGTTACCATCGATGGTAACAAGATCATGGTCAAGGCTTCCCATCGTGAGATCTACAAAGGTATCTCCGATGTGGACTCCGGTAAAGCTATGAATATCCTGACGGCTAACACCACTTCACTGTTTATCGATGAAGTGATCGGCAGCCAGCCCGGTGATACTCTCTCGGATATTTCGGTTTTGCCACTGTTGAAGGATGAGAAGATCGACGTCGGCCTGATCGATGATCTTATCTTCAAGAACTCCCTAGACGGCGCTCTGACTGCTCAGAATGTATCGACTGCCGATCTCTCCGTACCCACAGGGATACTCAATGCCGAGTTCACTCTGGGAAGGGATGTGGTCGAGTTCTACAAAGACAAGTACGGTGAAGATGCCTTCGGAGCTTATGTGGAGAACCACATCGCCAAGAAGACCGAGAAAGCCATCCGTCTATTGCTGTTCAAGGGTGACAGGGCTTCTGCCACTGCCAAGATCAAGGCTTTGGACGGAGTGGTCAAACTGGCTACCACAGCCGCTGACATAACCAACCTCTCCAAGACCACTTACACCGACTGGGCAAAGCGCTTTGAAGCTGCTCTCCTGGTCTTCTCTGACGAGATGTTAGAAGAGCAGGAGAACTTCAAGTTCTACGTGGCTCATAAAGACCTGATCCGCATCCGGGCCGAGCTCGCCAAGCGTGAGACCGGAGCCGGAGATCGCCTGCTGTTGGAAGGCGGCAACGTCTCTTTTGCAGGTATCCCGGTCAAGCCACGTCTCATGGATGCCGATTACATCATCGGCGGTCTACCCAAGTTCATCATCGTCGGCTACAGAACCGATGCCGAACTCAAAGTCGAACACCACGGAAGCGATTGGAAGTACCACTGGTACATCCGTATCCGTCCCGGTATCACTTATATCCCCGGCTTCGTGAAAGTGTTCAAACTCACCACCTAAACAATAACCAAATAAAGGAGTATCTATGGACTTCATCTTAGCTAATCAAGAGTTTTTCCTGGGTCTGATCTCGGCTCTGGTGGTCTGGATTATCTCCAGAACCACCGGCAAACTGATCAAAAAAGACAAGGTCAACTCAGCTCTGGCCATCATCCTGGACATCATCCAGGACATCAAGATCAACCCTGCCACTAAAGACCTGGATGACTATGCCAAGAAACAGCTGGCAGTGGAGCGAGCTACCAAATCCCTCCCAGCCAAGCAGACCAATGTCATCCTCAAGGTCTTCGGAACTATCGGAGGAGCCATCGAATATGTATTCCACAACCGCAAATGGCTCTTTAGCATCGGCAAGGCGATCAAAGGGGTGTTCTGATGCCTAACCCTATTTCGCAGCCCATTTATCCCTCCACTATGACCGAAGCCGATATGGGCTTCAGCAAGCTAATGGATGTGATGATAGCTGATCACGTTTACTTTGGGATCGGCACCTACGATCAGACTACCATCGATACGCTATATGCTACTCAGAGCGCGGCCAAGACGGAGCTGACCACCAACTTCGATCTGCTCGGTGAACTGGCAGAGAAGCCAGGTAAGGCGGACTCCAAGCTATCCAAGCTTAAGACCCGTAACTATACTATTCCGGGCAAGCGCACTAACACGGTAGAACTTAACATCTCAGGACTCTCCACTAAGCAGAAGAACTTTCTGGAAAGCACCCTGTTTATGAGCAAAGACACCACTATCGTTGTGGCATCCAAGGACTATGACCGAGTAGTGATCTTCACCGGACTTCGCTGGACGGTTGACTGGTCGGGAGAGGCAGACGGCCTCTTCAATGTAGTCATCTCCACCGAGTTCTCAGGGGTGACCTCCAACAAGATCTTCCTGCTCAAGGATATCCCTGCGGGAGTATAGTTTATTGTACAATAACATAAGAACTAATATTTGGTCTAAGTATCATTTTTTTGATACTCGATAGTCATAGTAATTTTTGATGAATGACTTGTCAAATTTGGCGATAAACTTAGTTCCACGAGATGTATACACAATTACATGCCCTTTCTTAAGGCAGTTTATAGCTTGTTCTGGAGTGATAGATTGTTTATTTTCAATGTAAGCATCGAATGCAATCATTAGCAGGAAACTGTTCACTCTACTCCCAGGAAGAACTGGCTCTTTATCATCAGGTAAGGGTTGATAAAACTGCACTGGCGTTGGCATGATTGTCATGTTGTTGATATAGAAATACATGTGGCTGAGTCGAAAATCTATCGAGCCTGTATTAACTATGCTAATGTTAACATACTCCTCTTGAGTATCCATAGCTATGGCTAAGCTAATTGTTATCTTAGCTTTTTCTCTTCTGGAGTGAATTGCAAACCACAGAGAAATCACTACAGACCCAACAGTGCCTATGGCAACAAATATGCTGACAATGAATTGTGCCATCTGGTAGTCCATTACTACCTCCCAATGTATTTTGATACCTAATGCCTGATTCTCAAAATCGGAAAAAAGTCAAGTAAGGATTTATATGGTTGAATGCTTGTGTAAACCTGAAATCAAAGAAAAGATAGACAGTGTGCACGAGGAGATCTACGGCAATGGTGACAGCAGCAAGTCACTGGTGACCAGAATGGCGAGAGTGGAGACACACATGAAGATACTTCTGAGCGTCTCCACCTCCCAGTTCTTCCTGCTGCTGGGCATTGCCCTCAAGATGTTCTTCGGCAGCTGAAAAAGGACTATTATATGAAGCGAGAACCCAAACTCAGCTATAGCCAGCTGAGGCAAATACTCTGTCTCACGATCTCAAATGCGACCCTCAAAGCCAAGCTGGAGGACTTCCTCTCCGGCCAGGTAGCCAAGGTCAGTGAGGTGGAACTACTGGAACTGATCAGCCAATCGGAAGCCGATAAAGAGCTGATCAAAATCATCTCAGGAAGAGAACCTGACGATATGGATGCTATAGAAGCGCTGGAGTATATCTCCGCTTTTTTCGTCTATATCAGAGCCAACAAAGAGAGGTTCGCAAGTTGGCTCGGGAGTTTAGGATTAGCGGTAACGGCGTCTCCAAATACCCCTTCGAGAGGTTTGAAATGATCCTGCGTAAACTGGGCTTCACTAACGAGGACTTCGAGTCCCTCACCCTCCCTGAGCTGTATCTGCGGCTCTGTATCACCGATCCCAAAGGAGACATCTGATGGATGCACTGATTGGATGGATAGGCGGTAAACGCCTGCTTCGAAAGGTTATCGCTCCCTATGTTCCCAAGGATATTACCGGGTTCATAGAGCCCTTCGGTGGTGCTGCCTGGATGCTCCTCTACAAAGAGAAGTGGGCAGAGCTTGAAGTCTATAACGATCTCGATAATCGTCTGGTTAACCTATTCCTGCAAGTTAAATACCATCCTGATGAGCTGATCAGGGAACTGGACTGGTTAGTAGCCAGCCGCAAGCTCTTTGGCGATATCCTCAAGCAGGAAGGTCTCACTGAGATACAGCGGGCTGCCAGATTTATGTTCCTAATTACAAGATCATACGGCAGCAAGGGTGACAGCTTCGGCATCTCTCAGAAGCGTGGCGTCTCCAGTATGTATAACCGTTTGGAACGCATCAAAGAACTCCACAAGCGCCTGGATATGGTGATTATCGAGAACCTTTCCTATGAGAAAGTAATTGAGAAGTATGATACCAAATCCAACTTCTTCTACTGCGATCCACCCTACATGCAGGGCTACACCTACGAGAACTCCAAGCAGTTCAGCCATGAAGACCTGTGTGCCAAGCTCAAGAAGATCAAGGGCCGGTTCATCCTCAGCTATGATGATAACCCGGAAGTGCTCAAGCTATACAAGGGTTATGATATCAAGCACGTTACCCGCACCAAAGGTATCAACCGCAAGCAAGGCAAGAGTAAGTTCAAAGAAGTGATAATTGCCAACTTCGATCTCGTGGAATCTGATCAGGAAATAGCTTTAACTAAATCTAAGACCACGAGAGACATCAGGGGGATTTCATGAACAGCATTATCTCTTGGGTAGGCGGTAAGCGTATCCTCCGCAAGAAAATTCTGCCGCTTATCCCCAAGCATGATATCTACTGCGAAGTCTTTGGCGGTGCTGCCTGGATACTATTTGGGAAGAGCGCTAACAAGGAAGACTGGCAGCTCTCCAAAAAGAGCTACTATACCGAGGTCTATAACGATATCAATGGTGATCTGGTCAACTTCTGGAAGTACATCCAGAACCATCCCGAAGCCTTCGTTACCGAGCTGAACAACTATCTAATCTCCAGAGAGATGTTCGATAACTTCCTGAAGCATGAGCCCAGAACAGAGTTGGAAAGAGCGATCAAGTTCTACTACAACCTCGCCTGCAGCTACGGCTCAAGAAGCAAGAACTTCTGCATTAATCATGGTTACAAGTATATGCCCTTAAGAAATCTGGAAAAGGTTAAAGCAGCCTCGGAACGCTTACGAGATGTGATCATCGAAAAGCAGCCTTGGGAAAAGATAGTAGCCAAGTTCGACCATCCTTATACCTTCTTTTATCTGGACCCTCCCTACTATACTAAGGAACACCTCTACAAGCGTGAAGACGCAGATGCCTTCAACCAGCATGAAGAGCTGGCGGAAGCCTTGAAACAGATCAAAGGCAAGTTCCTGCTATCTTATAACAATGATCCTTACATCAAGCAGCTATATGATGGCTGCATCATTGAGGAAGTAGAGACGCAGTACTCCGTATCTGGAGTGTTCCAGACTGAGATAGAGCTGCTGATCAGGAATTATTAGAAGACTTCAATGTTCAGTCTTTGGCATAGATGTAGCAGATCGATCCAATTCTTTCTTTCTGACTGTATTTTATTCCTAACAGGTTTGTTTAACACTGCATTCATAAGTTTCACACTATGAGATCGTCTAAAAAAGTCGAGATCAATCATATTCATGGATATCAAATACTCGCAGTGTTCAAAAAGACCGAGATAGTTATCGATTGCGCCCCATGCTTCTGCTCCTTCTGGAACTTGTTCAGACCATCTTCCTCCAGGCCTAAGAGCTATTGTTACATCCAAATAGTCATGAAACAATCTTTTCAAATCGATTATAGTTCTTGCTTTGGAATCTAGTGTTTGATGCTTGAGTTGTTTATGTGTAAAGTAAAACCCAATTATCAAAATCAATGCTTGGGAACCCGTTGCCACAGCATTCCAATCAACTGTACAAGTCATATATTTACTCCTGTATGGTGTTTGTATGTTAATAATATCATAACATCTTCACTGTCAATACAAATATGCCTGACCTAACTTTTAAACTTGTCCTCGTCACTAATGATGCTAACCTCAAGCTTGCAGAAGTCAAGCAGGAGGTGGAGTCCACCCAGTCTGCGGTAGAGAAACCTGCTGCTGTGAAGATCACAGCGGAACAGGCTCTGGCTACCATTCGTGACGTGAAGATCGCAGTGGATGGAGTCCTGCAGGTTGTAGGCGGACTGGTAAGAACTATGAACGGTCTGCTTGATGCCTCGCTTAATCAGAGACAAGCAATGAAACTTGCTTCCATAGCTTTCGGTGAAGCGGCTGACGAAATGGCAAACTTCGCATCCTCTATGCAATCTGTAACCAACTTCGAGGATGACAAACTGCTGTCTTTGATGTCCAAACTCTCCCAGACCTTCAAACTGAGCAAAGATGAGATTCAACAGCTTGTGCCGGTACTGCTGGACTTTACAGAAGCTAATAAAGCCACCGGGATGTCAGTTGAAAGTGCCTTTGATCTTATGGGTCGGGCCTTGAATGGTCATACCGAGATGTTAGGTCGCTATGGGATAGAGCTCGATGATACTCGCTTAAAGACAGAGGGAGTATCCTATCTGGTTGAGAAGCTTAGCGAAGACTATGGTGGGACAGCGGTAGCTCTGGCTGACCTGCGTTTGCAGAATGCCAATGCCTGGGGAGATATCCAGGAGACAGTGGGTGATATGCTTACTACTCTGATCAATCCCCTGCTCAAGGGTTTGAAGCTGCTCATGGATGCTTATAACAGCCTGTCTCCTGTAATGAAAGGCTTCGTGACAGGTATCGTAATCGCTATACCAGTAATTGGGACTGTGACCACTGCAATAACGGCTCTGACAGCAGCCTATCATGCCCTGCAGGTAGCTATGAACCCGGTAGCAGGGATCATCGGTATTGCTGTGGGGGCTTTGTCTGCTTTAGGCTTTGGACTGGCAGCAGCCTCAACCAAGACTGATGAGGTTAGTGTCGCTCAGAGAAGCATGAAAGACGAGATCAAGGATGCGGAGCGTCAGGTCTCAGTCGAAGCCGAGAAGTTTAGTCTCTTGGCTACTCGCTTACTGGAACTGCGATCTGCCACTTCTTTAACTGCCGCAGACAAACGAGAGATGAAGAACGTCATCAAGTCCTTGAATGATAACTACTCGGAGTATCTGGGTAATATCAATCTGGAGACAGTTGCCTACAATAACCTTGCTACAGCACTCCGGGCAGCTTCGGAAGCATTGGTTCAGAAGAAGATCTCCGAGATCTATGGCGAGAAATACAATGCCCAAGTTCAGAGAGTAGCTGAACTGCAGATCGAACTGGATAAGAAGCGGGCAGAATACAATGCTGCCAATGCCAGGATAAAGGAGTTGAAATCTTCAGTAGACTGGGAGTTCTTAACCAGTGACCGTAATGCAATGGGCTTCAATCCTGCCTCCTATTTCGGTAATGACGGAGAGTGGCTTAAACTGGAACGGACGATCAACTCGTTTGGGGCCTTATCGGGAAAACTGCAAGCCGCCAAATACGATCTTCAAGCCTTGGGTGATGCTTATCGCAAGGCCATGTTGGAAGTGCCTGATCTTACCTTTGATCAGGGTGGTGGCGGTGAAGGAGGCAACACTACCAGTCCTGCAGCCACAGAGGCAGAAGCAAGACGCAAAGAAGCGTTACGCTTGATGGAAGAGCTGGCCAGGCTGAGACAGACTGAGACCGAGAAAATAGAAGCCGAGTATCAGAGACGGCTGGCACTGATTAATGAGTTCACTCAGGATGGCAGTGAAGCCGAGCGTCAGGCTATGGAGAACCTCGATACCTGGAAGACTCAGCAGGATAATGAACTTGCTACTAAAGAGAAGGATGCTGTTCAAGCCAGATACAAAGCTGAGATCGATTACTTCTCTAATCTGGAGAATCTGGGAGTAGATTCCTACGCTGCTCTCAAAGCCAGTATGGAAGAGTATTATGCCTGGGCACAGCAGAACCTGCCTCAACAAGAGCAGCAGTTGATCCAGGCTCAGATTGCCGAGATAGATGCCAGGCACGTCAAACTACTCCAGGAGCGTCTGGATGAGGAGCGGGCCAAGCTGCAGGAACTGCAGGATATCAGGGACGAGTTCTACTCTCGTGATCTCGATAACATGGGTGACAGCTACAGCAAGCAGCTTCTGGAAGCAGATAGATACTATGAGAAGAGGAAAGAAAAGTTACTGGAAGCTGGTTATACTGAAGAAGAAATCGAGCGGCAGAAGCAAGAGACTCTAAATACCATTAGAACCAACTACCAGCTTCAGGCAGTCAGCGGCACCTCCAAGATACTAGGTGACCTGGCTGCAGCTCAGGACAAAGACACAGAACGTGGCTTCAAGCTCTGGAAGGCTTCGGCTATGGCTCAAGGCTATGTGGATACCTTCTCCGCCGCTATCGGTGCTTACAAGTCAATGGTCGGTATTCCAGTCGTGGGACCCGGACTGGCAGTGGCGGCTGCAGCAGCTGCTATGGCAGCCGGAATCGCCAACATCGCCCGGATCAGTGCCACCAAGTTCGAGAAGAAAGCCACTGGTGGTCTTTTATCAGGACCTTCCCATAATCAGGGAGGCATCCTGATCGAAGCTGAGGGTGATGAATACGTCACTGCCAAGGATCGAGTCAAAGCCTTGGGCAGGAACCTCTTTGACTTCCTCAACTTCGCACCTTTGAATCAGGTCAAGCTTGCCTTTGCCGGGATGCCTGTCCCTTCAGTGCCTATTCCCAGTAGTCTGGGCTCATATTATGCCGCAGGAGGCACTATCTCTGCCGGAGGCGGTATGAATACCCTGATCGACCTGATTGCCGCTCTTAAAGACGAGATCGTCTTCCTCAAGCAAACGGTGAAGGACTCCAAGCCTATCATCGAAGTGAACGTCGATCCGCTCTCCAATGATCCGGTTAAGGTCTCGGAGATAGCCGATACCGGGAAGATGATTAGGAGCGAAGTGTAGTATGATACATAGGATGTTCTATGCCTAATCTCTTTAAGATTGACTTCGTTCAAGGCAAGACCGATGCTTCCGATTATAACCAGGTCAAGCATAGCCTGGTAGATACTGCTGCCAACAGAGCCATCATCAGTCTATCCGTCTCAGCCGATAAGCTGCAGTCGGTCTCCAACTACAGCCGTGAGCCCAAGCGTTTAGTATTCGAATGCTTTCCCACTACCTGGATAGAAAATAACATCCTCAGCGGCAACAATGAGCATGAGCGTTACATCTCCCACTTCGAGGTCAAGGTATATCGGGATAACAGCCTGTTTTTCTCCGGCATAATAGATACCTCCCAGCTATGCTTGGATATATCCTCCGGCATTCTCAAGATCACCTGCTACGATAAGATTAAGCTGCTCTCCCTCTACTCCGATCTCACTCACTACTATTCGCTTACGGCAGGTTATCAGCCTAACTGGATACTGGCTTACTTCCTGCAGGATATTGAGCAGAAGATACCAGTCAACATACCCTACTCCAACCAGTTCACTCTGCCTACTATGAACATAGGTAACGGTGATCTCATTACTATTGCCCACATCGACTTCAATGATCTGCTCGCCTTTCCCAACCCTACCGGAGGCTGGACTTACGGCTATGACAGCTCAGGCTGGCCGGGACCTTTTTGGGGCTACCGGATTGATAGCATAGCTAACCGCATCAGCTTCATCTTTGCCTATAAAAAGGTGATCAAAGCCACTTATCCCAGTCCTGCCACTACCCGCTATCAGGGTCGATATAGGGGACGCATCTACCAGTTTTTCAACAATATCTGTCCTGTTGTGATTGAGTATGATGAAAAGACCGACTGGGTGGAAGATCTGGCTTCCCTTGAAAATACAACCAACGAGTTCATAAGCTTCTATATTAAAAACGGTATCTCGGAGAGCACCCTATATAGTGGCTTAACTTCAACTGGATTAATAGACGGACGCAGCTACGGCAGCGGTCATTATATTAATCACTGGATTGAAGCTCATTTCTATGGCAATCTCTTCCCGGCTAAGCTGTTCCCGGGCAAGGCTTATGAGAACTACAATGATGAGCAGACCGATAACATCAAGGCTCTGCAGGCTATGCTCATGCTTTACAATGCCACCATCTTCAGCAATCCCCAAGGCCAGATCGTATTCAGGAATAAGGATGCCTATACCAGTGCCGTAATCGATATCGATGCCGAGGATGTGGTCAGCTTTGTCAGTAAGCGGGGAAATCCGGAGAAGCCGGAGATCAACTGTCTGGATATCCTGGCAGGCGATACTACTCAACTGCAGAGCTTAATCAAAGACTATCTGATCGACTTTCACGACTCCAAATGGAGCTGCGAAGCCGTTATTGATAATCTCTCCAAATACAATCTTACACTCCAGTCCAAGATACGCATTAAGAATAAGATCTATGCCATAACCGAACTGGAGCGCAACTACATTGATGATGAATACAAGGTGAAAGCATGGCTGTTATAAAAGGCTTCAAGCTTATCCGCTGGGCTGATGATGGCATCTATTACTTCTTCTGTCCTAATGGTCAGATCGAATACAGTCCCTCTCAGAAGTACCGCATTGAAAAGAAGAACGTTTACGATCCCACTATTATCCATAGAAGGGAAGCCTACCGGGAGGACTCCTTCGATCTGGAAGCTGTATTAGAACCAAGCGAATACTACAGCCTAATGAACTTCCTCCTCGGTCCCGGTAAGCTCTATCTGGAATACACTGCCTACAACAGCTTTAGCAGCCAGTTCCCGGTTACGATATCTCAACTACCTAAGTGCCCGGATGATCTGCACGAGTATCCCACCAAGGTCAAGTTCAGTCTGGAATCCAGATACATAGGCAGTCCCGGCTATATTGACTTCAGTATTATCATTATCACCGATTTTGATGAAACAGTTACCGGTCAACACTTAGCATAAACCTAAGCAATAAGAATCCACACAGGAGTATAAATGTACAAGTTCGCCATCAGCTATTATACAATGGTAGGCACCGAAAGGAAGCCTCAATCGGGAATAGATATCCGTCTACTTAGACCTGGTCAATCCTGGTCAGAAGGCAAGCAGCTCATCGAGAACACTCCCAACTCTGGTTATTACGAGATCAGCATCGATTCCGAAACAGATTGCGGCTTCTATGAAATATGGGATAACATAGGAAATACTCAAGGCCAGTTCAGCGGCAAGACCTGCACCATCGGCAAGCTCGATGCCCGAGGTTTGCAGAACAACTGCATCTTTGGTAATCATATCTTGGATGGAGCGGTTACAGGCCCCAAAATCGCCAATGAAGCCATTGGAACTGAACACCTGCAGAATAGCTTACTATCACTCTCCAAGCTGCAATACGAACTGCAGGATCAGGATAAGGGAGTGGGAGACATTAGCCAGTGCAGCCCTGCCAAGCTTACTCAAGACAAGTTCATCACCCACATCCTGAATAAAGAATATCAGGAGCTGCCTCATATTATTCTGACCAACCAGTGTGATGCCTTCCTATATATATCTGATGTAATGCTCGTAGGGAATCAGGTTACCGTCAAGATCAGAATTAGCAAAGTCTATACTGCCACCGATCCTATCTACAAGCTACTTGCCCTCGCCAAATAATGCCCAAGAGAAAAACCCGGCAGAACCGGGTTAATATGTAGTTTAGATTTTGCTTATCGCTTCTTTTCGAGGCGGCAGATCATCTCTGCCATCAGGTTGATCACTTCTTTATAGTCTCCACATTCCCAGGCATCATCGACTCTGGTTTTGATCTCCTCCTCAGTCATCTTCTCCGACTGCAGCCAGGGGCCTCGGAACTGATTCCACCAGTTCTTATAATGGTATTCGTCAGAGTAGGGATCGGACTTGGTAGGCTCATTATCAAAGCCACTCTTGTCCATCTCGATTACCTTCATTGTTGCCCCTGACTTCAATGTGCCTGATTGATTGGCTAATTCTTCTCCTAACTGCTCCGTCCCATCGTCATGCTTCAGAATAAGTTGGCTGCCTGATTTTACCATCTCCTCCAGCGTTGTTGGGTCCTTGTGATTCTTGTTTTGCTTGGTCATTTTGATCTCCTTCTCGGTTACCCGACTGTTGATTTATGGGGGCTACTCTGCACCCCTCGCAAAGGTAGTCAAGTCCTTTCCGCTCAATATGATAAGAAAGACAGATGTCTCAATAAACAGTCAGATTGAAGGTGAGCCTACCATAATCGCAAGTCATACAATGCAATGCGAAATTCGTTTGAAAAAATCGTGATATTTTCCCCTGATTCAGCCCTGTTTTATCAGTTTGTGATCTATAAATCCATAACTTGTTCCGTTGCTTTCCCTTAAGAAATCCATTTGAAAAAATCGTGAAATTCCATTTGAAAAAATCGTGATATCGTTTTGAAAAAATCGTGATATCGCAGGTCAGCAAAAACGCCGATTTGAAAAAATTGTGATACAATTTGAAAAATTAAGTGAGAACGCATATTTTGGTTGTTTTCAGTGCCCTAATGTAAATTCCTCATTTTTTACTTGACAACAATTCCCTTTTCCCCAGTTGGAAAAGTGTTCATAAGAACAGGAAGGTGCAATGAATGAAAGAAGATTATATACAAAAGAATGACTATCGCTCCATCTTTTTTACGGACAAGGCAGAAGAATGTGAGAGCGAACTGAAGTCCTTATTTCTGAATCATCTGGAATATTCA